>CAYZDX010000047.1:0-4437 GCA_964477565.1 Candidatus Woesearchaeota archaeon
TATGCCCCCCTTGCCCCCTCCAACTTTTCTTTTCTTTCTCGGCTTTTTCTCTTCTTCAGCTTGTTTTTTTATTTTCTTTCTTTTTCCCGACCCAAATTCTCTTCCTTCTCTTTTTTGTTCTTCTTCTTTCTTTTTCCTAGATTCACTATAAATTTCTTTTAATTTTTCTTTGACCCTCTTTTCAATCTGTTTTTTCCCTCTTCCCCTTTTTCTTACTTTATGATATAAAAATTTTGATGAAATTTTTTTTAAGATAATAAGGGGATAGGAAGTTTCATTAAAAAGAGAGAAATTTCTTTTTTTAATAAGTTTAATTATTATAAAAATAAAAATTAAAAATACAAGGACAATTATAATGATTAGCCAATTCATTTTAATTTATTTTTGTTCTTCTTGATTTTCTTTATTTTTAACTTCTTCTTTATTTTTCTCTCCTTCCCCTTTTTCTTTATCACTCTTTTTCTCTCTTTTAATTTTATTTTTAACATTAATAATAATTTTTCTTAAATTTTCATAATATTTCATTAAGATATTTTTTAATTTTTTTAAAATACTTAATACAATCTCTTGACATCCTTCGATAGATTCCTCTTTAATTCTTATAAAATCTTTTTTAACCTCCTTTACACCTCTTTTAAATTTAAACCAAAAATAAAACAATTTATTAGGAATATAAAAATATAGGAAATTAAAAATAAACCTGCTGAAATGAAATTTTAAGATGTCCAACCTTAATTTTAAATTGTCTCTAAAACTTCTTTTTAAATTAACCTCCTTAACTGAAAATTTTTCTTCTTTCTCTTTCTTCTCTTTTTTTCCCTTCTTTTTCCCGAATAATTTTTTTTGCTCCTCTAGATACTTTGAGAATCTTTCATTATACTCTTCTCTTGCTCTTCTTAATTTTTCAAGATAGATTTTTTCTGCTTCTTTGTCTTTTTTTGATTCTAAAAATTCTTTATCAGCTTTCTCAATTTCTTGTTCATAATTTTCTTCAATTTCTTCGATATCCATTCTCATAAATAATCTCTTTTAATTACAATAGCACTCGCAGATATTACAAGAATTTTCTTTTTGCAAAAAATTAGACCTAGAGAATTCTTTTTTTCTTACTTCGCATTCTGCTTTACAAATCATTCTGCAATCATTTTCATTTCTAATTTGATGGATAAGATTATTTAATATTGTGGCACATTTATCTTCAATTAAAATTTTTTCTGGATTTAATTTTGAAGACCTAAGAAAATTAAAATTAATAAGTATTAATACAAATAAAAGGATAAGCAATATCAGTATAATATAAGTCAAAACTCTAATCTTTTTCTTTTGTTTTTTCATATATAATTAAACTATCTTTCTTTTTTAAGGTTTCCCCTTCTCTTGCAAATCTTTGCAAATTCATTCAAAAGTTTTTTCAATTCTTGCTCTTGTTCTTTAATTTCTTCTTCCTTATCAACAAGTTCAAAATAAAGATTTTGCCACTCTCTTTCAAGTTTTTTTATTAAAGAACTTTTTTGATTAATCCTGTCCCTAAAGGTTGCTGCTACGCTCCCCATAATTAATTTTCCTTTTTGTTTTTCCCAATAATTTTCAATCCACTTGTCAAACTTATTTAAATCTGTCAGCTCTTTATCTATATCTTCCACCAACTTATCAAAAAAATCATCCTCAACTTCTTTTTCTTCTAAAATTTCTATTACTTTTTTCCCTTCTTTTCCATCTCTAACTTCTTCTCTCTGCTCAGATTTTTCTTCTTCCTGCTTTTTATCTCCCTTACTTTCCTCTCCCAAATTTTTAAAATCCTTAATTTCTCCTTTCTCCTCTAAGAAATCTTTATCTTTTTTTAACTCATTAATTGCTAAATCTGGAAGTTCATCAGGAACATTCTTTTTTTTAAAGAAATTGAAAAGACCCATAATTAAAAATTAGGATTTTTCTTTAAATACTTTTCGGTTAAATTCTCTTAATTTTAAAGTGATATCTTTTTATATCGTCGATAAATTAATCATGAAAATTGGATAACCTATAAAACTTGAAGCTAGAAAAGGAGATTCTTAATTTAAAATAGCTAGATTTGTTTAATAGACAATCACTTCAAAAAAACTCAAAAGGTTTATTAATTTATTTTCCTCTTTTATTCTATGCATTCAGCTTTGGAAATAGCGAGAAAAGAACTTAAAAAAGAGGTAAAAGAAAAAAATATAGAGAACTTTTTCTTATTTTTAACACTCTTCTCTTTACTTTTACTTTTGATTTTATCTTCTTATGACCTCATCCTTACAGGATATTCTTCTTATATAACAAGCCAAGCAGGTTATATAACAGAAATAAATCTAACACAAAAATTTCCTACAAATTATTGGCATGGAGTTTATGGATTAGCTTTAAGAGTTCCAGGATTCTCAGAGCAGCTTTACGGAGATTTGCCATCTGGATATATTTCAAGAAAAGATGTGTTTTTTGATTGTATAGAAGAAGGAGCTATCGGAGGAAATGAGGTTTATGCTTCTACTTCCTCAACAATTAATTGGGATTCTTTACAGCCAGCAACACTACAACAAATAGATTCTTTTCTTGGATGTTCTGGAAGAGTTGATTGCGCTTCAAATACTTTTACAGAAAATATGAGTATAATGTTAGGAACAAGAAATATAACAAACATACCTTCAACACATACATTTAAATGGAATGGAGATAACGAAGTGTTTGATATGGGTATTCTGAATGATTCTTCTCATCTTGTTTTTGTTACTCACATAGCAAGTTTGCAAAAAGGATATAACCCAAATGTAACAGTTAACTATCAGATGCTACTTCCAACCCCTCCAAATACTACCCAAACATATTATTTTTTTACAGACCCTTATGATGAATGTCCAGAAGGCGGAGGAATAGGTCAAACAATTACTGCAACAATTTATGGATATGTTACTTATTCAGGGAATCCTCTTTCAAATGTTAGTGTTAGTGTAGCAGGAATAACTAACCTTACAGACTCTGAAGGATTTTATAACATAAGTGTTGAGTTAATCCCAGGAACATATAATATTATTGCAAGAAGAACAGGTTATGATCCTTATTTTTCCAATTTTACAGTAAATTACACCTCTTACATTATAAATAAAAATATCTCTCTTTCCTTAGCAACTCCTGGCTACAACAATACAATTCAAGTCCTTGCTTATGGATTTGTAAAAGATTCCTCTGGAAACCCAATTTCAGATGTTAATGTTTCTCTTGCCTCCTCTTCTACTTTAACAAATAGTTCAGGATATTATTCTTTAACTCCAATAATAACTCCAGACATTTACCCAATAATTGCAATCAAATCAGGATATAATAATTATTACTCTTTTCTTAACTTTACTAATACAACAACAATAAACCATAATATCACTTTAACTTCTGTTACAACTAAAAAATATGATTATGCTACAGGACCATATACTGTTCAGTATAGAAGAGTAATTGAGGAGGCAATTAAAAGAGGGGAAGATTATTGGATAAGTACAAAAGAAATTAAAAAAGAAGTAAGGCAAAACACTTTTGTAGAAGAAACAGTGAGCATATATAATTTTAAATCTACAATGAATCTTGCATTTTCTATTTCTCCGGAATTAGAAGATTTTGTGAAATTAGATAAAAACTCTTTATCAGTTCCTTCAAATTCTTTCGGAGAATTAAAACTTACAATTTATGGAACTAAACCAATAGGAACTTATAATGGAACTTTAAAAATTAGCGGGGACTTAGATAAAGAAATTCCCATTTCAATAAGGATTGTAGAGAAAAAATTGCCAGTAGAAATGCTTTTAATGAAAATTGATTTATTTGATAAAATAGTTAGGCCAGGAGGGATTTTAAGATATAAGCTTTCTTTACAAAATTTATTAAGAGGAGAAAGCTACCAAGTTTTTTTAAGGAGCATTATTAGTGATTTGCAAGGAGAAGAGTATGCAGAAAAAAGAGATTCAGCTGAACTAGAAAATTCTCTAACTCTCTTAAAAGAGATTGAAGTTCCAGAAAATATAACAGAAGGGCAATATTTATTAAAAATTGAAGCGCGATATTTAAATTATTTTTCTGTAATTTCTGAGCCTTTTATTATAGCTAAACCATTTTATCTTTATGCTATTTTTGGCATTCCATTATGGATTTATCTTATTATAATCTCTTTTTTGAGTTTTATATTCCTCAATTTTTTCCTTTATAAAAAATATAAAGAAAAGAAAAAAAGATATAGAATCTCTTTGGATATGTCAACACTTCCTAAAGAAGGGCCAAGAGCAATGAAGATTGGTTTAATAGCTGAGACAAAAATTCCGGCCTATCTTGAATTAGAAAAACTAACAACACACACAATTGTAGCAGGAGCTACAGGTATGGGAAAATCAATTTCAGCTCAAGTAATAATTGAGGAAGCTTTAATGAAGAACATAG
>CAYZDX010000048.1:0-1116 GCA_964477565.1 Candidatus Woesearchaeota archaeon
ATATAGGTATAATCCATATAAAAATGTCTGGGAATATAGTGGTGGTCGTTTATTTGGATGGGGAAATGTAAAAGATATGGGCTTCCCTTATGCAGAGGAAAATAAAGAACTTGCAAAATCTTTATTAGGAAAAAATGAAAAGCAAGGATTAGAAATCTTCTTTTTGTTGGATATGCAAGGCGTACAAATTAAGAATTTTCCCAATGATGATTTTGGAAATTTAGTTATAAATTATTTTAGGGAAAACAATATACCGGATCTTACTGAAGAAAACATAGGAAATCCAGAGCTTTTTACGTGTGAAAAAGTCAAACGATATTATTTTGAAGAAGGTTCTAATGAAAAATTTGGCCTGATAGTAAGAATAAACAATCCATCAATAAAATACCCTTATATAATAGGACATAGGAAAATGGATGTGACTTATAATTTACCTAAGGCAGGAAGAATTAGAGGAATACCAAAAGGAACAATTTATATATATCTCGATGATAAATGGCATCCATATACTGATGAAACTGGAAAGGTGCCCTATGGTTACGATGCAATAGCTAAATGTATAGAAAGCAAGCCAAAATGAGAAAAAAAGCAATTTTGTTAAAAGAGGGAATAAACTTGGTTGTTGCTATAGTTGTAATTGTTCTGCTGATAATTTTAGTTACTAAAATTATTGGTATTTTTACAAGTAAACATGAACTTGAGCAAGCCAGAGCCACTTTAAACCAATTAATCATTAAAATTAATAACATGGAAGAAGGAGATGTGAGCAGTTATATGGTTTTAAGTCCAAAAAATTGGTATATCATTGGTTATAAAAAAGGGCAAGCTTCCCCAATACAATGTAATGGAAAAGATTGTTTATGTATTTGTAAAAATGTTGAGAGTCCAGAAAAATGTCAAAGTTTGGGGGTATGTAAAGTTATGGAAGGAAGCAAAATTTCTAATTATTATTTTTCAGTATCTGACATCCCTGGAGAATATCTTCCAAAAGATAAACTAACAAAATTTAATACCATTCATATTTCTCCAGTACCTAAAATAATATATATTATTGTTTCTAAAGAAGGTAACACCCTCTCAAAACAAAATCCAAACAAACCATTTCTTAATGAACTA
>CAYZDX010000048.1:1216-4199 GCA_964477565.1 Candidatus Woesearchaeota archaeon
AGCACAGAAATTAAAAAATTATGTGAAAATGATTTTTCGCTCTATATAGTCTTTAATAAAAAGAGATAGTGTTCCATCTAATATAATATAAAAATGTTAATGCAAAACAAAAATTAAGAAAATATAAAATGATTAACAAATTTAAAAAAATAAATCTCTTATCTAAATGCAAAAAAGCCCAGGTAGAAGAGCTAATTAAAATTTTATTATGGGCAATTATATTTACCCTTCTTATATTGGGGGTATATTTTTTAGTTAAAAGAATATCCAGTATAGCATAAAATTAAAAATAATAAAAGATTATTAAAAAAATGAGAAAAAAAGGAGATGTTATTTCATTGCAAACAGTTCTAATTATTTCAGCAGTTGTTGGTTTAGCTATAATACTTGTTCTTCTATATAAATTTATCCGAACAGAAAATATTGATAGGGAGGTTTGTCATGAGAGTGTTATTTTAAGAGCCACTATCCCAGATTTGCCTTTGGTTAAAACAAAGGATGTTACACCATTAAAATGTAAGACAAGAAAAGTTTGTATTGTTAAAGGCGGACTAATTAATTCTATAAAAAGAGTTTTCAAATCTGAATGTGATGAATTTAAAGGAGAGAAATATGATATTGCTGTTGTTTCTGGAGATACTGAAGAAATAAAAAGGCAAATAAGGATGTTTTTAGCAAGAGAGATGGCTGATTGTTGGGCCATGATGGGTGAAGGAAAGATTCATATATTTAGTAAAGAAACTGGTTTTGGGGTATTAAAAAAATGCCTTCTTTGCTCAAGAATAGCTTTTGGCAACTCTATAAAAAATGACCCTGAACTTCAAGAAATAGAGGGTCTTTTCAAATACATGATAACACACAAAGTTCCAAATAAAGATGTAACTTATTGGGAGTTTATAACTGGAAGTCAGACATCTTCTGAAGTTATAATTAAAAACAATCCTTCTATTCTTGAAAAAGATGTTATTTATACTAATACTGAAAAATCAATTATTTTTATTGAATTCCAAAACAGAGATATCAGATGGATAGGCACAGTTATAGGAGCTGCTACTGGCAAGATTGGGGGGGCTGCTGCAGGGGCCGCTATTGGAGCAACAATAGGAAGTGCTGTTCCTGTTTTTGGTACAGTTATTGGAGGAGCTATTGGTTCTGGAGTTGGTTTTATTTTAGGAAATGGTTTAGCTGTAGCTGGAGGTTATGGAGGCTATTATGCTGCTGATAAAATTAACGAAATAATTTCTGGAAAAGGTTATGTTAAAGAGAAATCTGGAGTTATAGCAGCGCAGTTTTTTACAGATACTAGAAATATCCCAAATTTTCAGTGTGATACTTTTGAAAATATTCCTTAGTTAAGTTTTTAATATAATCCTTCTTCATGTTAATATGAATAAAAGAGGCATTGTAATAAGCAATGTAATTTTTATAGCTGTTGTTTTGTTTTTTTTTATGTTAATTTTGATGTTTATTTACAGCAATGTTTATGGAAGGCCTATCTATGAACAGAAATTAGCCAAACAAATTGCATTAATGATAGATGAAGCTAAACCAAAAATGGACATCTACATTAATATTGAAAAAGAATTAAAAATTGCCGAGAAAAATAAATTTGATAAAAAAAAGATAGTTACAATCGATGAAAATGAAAAAAAAGTTATTGTTAAATTAGGGCATTCTGGAGGGGGCTATAGTTATAGTTATTTTTCAGATTACAAAGTTTCAACAAAATTAAATGGAATTTATCTTATAATAAAAGTAGAATAAAATGTTGTTTAAAAATAAAAGGGGAGAGAAATGGCTATCTCCCTGGCTCATATTTATCATAACTTTTATTGCTGGGGGAATTGTCATTGGTGTAGGTGTTTTTATTAATTCTGAAATTGATATTAAGGCCATTGAAGCTGACATTTTAGTAGAAAAAGTTGTGAATTGCTTGATTAATAATGGTTATATTAACGAAGAAATTTTTACTGGAAATTTTGACATTTTTTCTAAATGTAATTTATCAGAAAATAAATTAAACACAGGAGAAGTTTTTTACCTTAAATTTGAAGTTTATAACTTTAAAGATTGTAATTTAGAGAATCTTCTACCAAAATGTTCAAATGCTCTTTTTGATTCTGGTGTTATTGGAAGCGCTTCAATTAGAACTTTATGTGATATTAAGGGTTCTACAAAAGTTAAGAAAAATTACCCTGAATGTTCTGAAAAATTTGTTTATGTTTTAAATGAAAAAGGAGAGCAATTGATTCTTCATGTTTATGCTGGCTCTAATAATTATGGAAAGAGGGAAATGGATTAAAATGACAAAAGACTTGAATAAAAAAGGTGAAGGGAATATTGGAGGGGGGATAACATGGTTTATCGCAACTTTAATTATTTTCATCATTATGGTGTTTTTTGTTTTAGCATGTTTAACTGCTGGAAGTATTAATAAAATAACTCAGGGGAAACATGATATCAGCATTGTATTAGAACAAGGAAATTTGATTGAAACTGAAATGCTTTATGCTTTATTGGAAACAAGAATAGAAAATATAAAGCTAAGAGAGTTAATTTTAGAATGGAACAAGACACAACCTCTTTCTGACAAGAAAAGAGGAGAACTAAAAGAAAAAATTATTGGTGGGGTTAATGATATTCTTTCTAAATATGAAAACTGCAAATATATTTTTGATGTAGATGCTACTCCAGAAAATTTGAAAAATAGACCTATAGGTCCAAGGGGGGCAGTATTTTATTATAGGTTAATTTCTTATTATAAAATAAGGAAAACAAATATTCAATCTGGTACAAGTAACCTTCGTAGTATGCCATATTTTACAAGCTATTTTAACACTCTTTTAAATCAATCATCCAAAATAAATATTGGTGGAAAAGAAAATCAAATATGGATCAGATTTTATTTGGAATGTTAAGATGTTAAGAAAAAAAGGAGCTACACCATTCGCAATTTTTTTATTAGTAATTATGACAATTATTC
>CAYZDX010000049.1:0-4145 GCA_964477565.1 Candidatus Woesearchaeota archaeon
TTTGGTAATTATAGTTGTATATTTGTTAAGGAGGAAGTTTGGGAGGGGAAGGAAGTGATTTTATCAAACTAGATTCACTATTTTTTAAAAAAATTATTTAAAAATAGAAGATTTTTTAAATAACTTCTAATTTATAAAAATATGAGAAAAGAGGGCTTGTTGTTCATAATAATTTTATTTTTGCCATTTGTATCTGCTTCATTTACTCTTCATAACTATAGTATTGAAACAGATTATGTTTCTGGGGGGAATATAAGGGGTTATATAAACATTAGTTTAAAAGATGTTCCTGCTAACACAATTTTAAAAAGTAATTTTAAAGGAAACATTTCTTTATTAGACTTTTTAGATAAAAATCTGGTTGATTATAATTGCTCTTTTGAAAATTGTGAAAATGATTATGTTAAAAAAACAGGATATACTTCCTTGAATATCTCCTTGGGAGAAGGAGAAGAAAAAGTTTATGGATTTTATTTAGATGAAAAAGTTGAATCCATAAATGGTTTAAGTTTTAAATTTAAAGTTAATAATGATTATGTATGTTTAAATCCGTTAGAGATAGATATTTTAAATGACGGAATAATAGAGTGGAAATCTAACGAATTTTCAGATGTCTTTGGTTGTTTTGGTCTTTCATGTTATGAGGGAGATAAAGTAAATGGAGAGGTTTATATTGGAAGTGAAAAGCCTTATTGTGAAAAAATAACTTTAACTGAATCTGGAAAATTTGAATTAGGAGCAGAGATTAAAAAACAAGATATGCAAGAATGGTATCCTGGCTTGCTTGTTATGTATTTATATGATTTTGATTATAATGAAGTTGCTTCTTGCGAATTGCCTGAACCTAACACAAATTATACAAAAAAGAGTTGCATTGTTGAATTAGAGCAGCCAACAGAGAAGATAGATAATTTTTATGTTTGCATTCAGGCAGAAGAAGATACAAACTATACAATTAAAAAAGAAAATCATGAACCTTGCGGATTTTTTGCTTATCCAGGGGAGGAAGAAAGTTATTATGATTATAGTATTTTTGCGAATGCTGCCCTATTTAATAATATCGGAGAAATAACTTTTAATCAAGAAGAATATGAAAAATATAACTCAGATTACTTAAGTGATTACTTAAATTCTTATATTTGGGAAAAAGATTGCGAGCAAGGATGCGTAATTCCAATAAAATTTAAAGCAAATACTGATTTAGATTTAGAAATAAAAGATATTAGTTTATCTTACTCAACATCATCAGGGATACAAACCCCATCAAATAAAATATATAATGTGGAATTTTCTCCTTCTTTAATTAATTCTTCTTATTCCTACCTTGATTTATCTTTTTCAAATATAACTGTTCCAGAAGAAGAAGGTATTCATACTTTTAAATTATATTTTGATGATAATAAAATTTTAGAAGAGGAAATAGCAGTTGAAAAGGGAGTAAAAATTAAAAGATTATATCCTACAAGTGTTCCAGCAGCATATCCTTCGACATTTTTTATTGAAGTAGAAAATAATGAAAGTATAGTTAATTATAACTGGGATTTTGGAGACGGAACTATTGAGGATACACTTAATAATAAAATTACCCATACTTATAATTCAATAGGACAGTATGAATTAGTGGTTAGTTTAACAGATGAAAATGGAATAACAACTGAAAAAACTTTCACTATTCATGTTAGAAATCCAAAAGAGGGTGTTAATGTTACGATTCAGAATTATAAAAAAAGATTAGAAAACATTTCAAGAGAAATTGAAGAATTTCCTTCGTGGTATAAAGAAAAAATAAAAGAAGCTATTGGGTTGCAAGATTTAATTGATTCTTTGCATGAAATAGAAATGGATTACCAATCAGCAAGTTCTGATGAAGAATATGTTAATTTAATGGGAAATTTAACTTTTCTTGATATTCCCTTTTCAATTAAAATTAGCGGAAAGATGAACCTACCTTATTTTGTTAATTTAGATAATATAGAGCCAAAAGATTTTTATGATTTAGGAGCAGGAAATTATGAAGAGGAATTGGAAGAACAATATAAAGAGGCGATTGCTGCATGGTGTGAAGAGAATCTTGATATTAGCTTAGATGTTAAATATGTAACTACCTATTATGATTTGGGAGTTGAAGAATTGTTTGGTGTGTATAGTCTTAATATAAATGTAGAAAATGAAGATGAAAACAAAGAATTTTATTTTATAATTGGAAATGAAGATGTAGAATTTAAAGATAATAAGTTTAATGTTAAAGATATTAATGGAAAAAAAGCAATCGATTTCCAAGGAATTTCAAATAAAAAAATAGAATTTTTAGTTCCATACTCGCTGTCTCCTGAAAATCTTAAGATTTCAATTAGTCCTGAGTTTAGTTTATTATCCTTAGAAAAAATTGAGCCTTGTGATTTTGATGGAAAGTGTGAAAAAGACCAGGGAGAAAATACAAGAAATTGTAGGGCTGATTGTAAACCTTGGGGGTGGGCAATATTCTTAATATTGCTGATTTTTTTCTTAGGTTTAATAACTTATATTTTACTCCAGTTATGGTATCAAAAAAAGTATGAGGAATATTTATTTAAAAATAAAAATGATTTGTATAATCTAACTGAATTTATTAAGAATGCAAAGGAAAAAGGAATGAGTGAAAAAGAAATAAAAGATAATCTGAAGAAAGTTGGGTGGAATGGAGAGCAAATAAATTATGTATTTAAAAAGCTTGCTGGAGAAAGTTTAATGCCTTTTGATTTTTTAAAGTTGTTCACTGGATTCAAAAACAAAAAATCTTTAAATATAAAGAATAATAATTTATGATGGTAATAAAAATAATGACTAATTTTTTCAAGAGGATATTTAATAATCTATTTAAAGGAAAAAAAGAGTTAAGTGTGGGGTTTTATGGACCTCCAAACGCTGGAAAAACATCTTTAGCTAATAGAATATGTAAAGATTGGACAGGGGAAGAATTGGGAAAAGTAAGCAACATACCTCATGAAACAAGAAAAGTTCAGTTTAAAGAGAAAATTGAAATTGAGTATAAAGGTAAAAAATTAACTTTTAAGCTGGTAGACACCCCTGGAATTGCTACAAAAATAGACTATGAGGATTTTTTAAAATTTAAAGTTAAGAAAAAAGAGGCTAAAAAAAGAGCAAAAGAAGCTACTCAGGGAGTTATAGAATCAATAAAATGGTTAGATGATATGGATATTGTTGTGGTTGTTTTAGATGCATCTCAAAACCCTTATAGTCAGGTTAATATAACGATAATAGGAAATTTAATTGCAAGAAAGATTCCTGTTTTAATTGTTGGAAATAAAGTTGACTTAAAAAAAGCAGATATAAAAAAAGTTGAAGCAGCTTTTCCAGAGTATGATGTTGTTGGAATTTCAGCAAAATATGGGACAAATATGGAAGAGTTTTATGAATCATTATTTAGACTAGCTAAAAAAATTTAGGGCTAGCAATTAAGATGATAAATAATATATCGAAAAGAGGAGAAAAAAATAGAAAATTAATTATAATCTTGATTATTTTGGCAATTTTAATTTTGGGAGGAATATTTTTATATGTTCAAATGGGTGAAGAGAAACCTTTTCTAAAGAAAGGGGACAAATATGTAGATGTAAATTTTTTTTCAGTAAGAATTAAAGTCCCAATAAACTTTAATAAAGAAAATGGTTAAGAAAAAAATAGGAAAATTAACTTTAAGCTTTATACCTTATACAGATATAGCTAAACTGGATAGTGTAAAGAGAGTTAAAAAATTACTAGATGTTGTTCTAGAGAATAAAATAGTAATTTTACAGGGGAAACTTGAACCAACTGAAGAAGCCTCTCTTATTCAGTCAACAATGGCGTTGGTGGGGAAAATTAAGGGATTTAAAGGAGTAGAATTAGCAGTAATCCAACCAAATAAAGAAGAAAATTTGATGGATAAAATTAAAATGGGAATTGTAAAAACACTTATTGGGGAAAGAGATGTTTTAACTATAATTGGTCCTGCTTCTATTGTTAAAGATATTAAAAAAGACCCAAGCAAGATAGAGTTAATGCTGAAGGGATAGAAATTTTCCTCTTAAAACCGATGTTTTTCATTAAATTTTTATACTCTTTTTTCTTCTCTAAGATATGCCACACCAATGCGTACATTGCGG
>CAYZDX010000050.1:0-4086 GCA_964477565.1 Candidatus Woesearchaeota archaeon
GGCAAGTGTTAATTCTGCTATTGAATTATTAAAATTATTTGTTAGTTTGAGAGATGTTAAGGAGGATTTAACGATTGACGAGTTAGTAAATATTGTTTTAAAAACTGCTGAAAAAATTGAAGAATTCAATAACGAGGTGGTGAAAAAATGATGGAGAAACCTCATAATTTTAGACCTTATTATTTTAAGGATAAGGATAGGACTAAGCGAGTTGGTTTGTTAAGGGATGATTTGAAAGTTTTTTTAAAAGTTGTAACTCCAGCTCATTATTTTAGGAAGTTTAAGGGTTTTAGTATTAGTAAGAAGGTTTTTGATGATTTGAAAAAGAAAGGTGTTGTTCAAATAAGAATTGTTTATTTGGATAAGGAGAAAGGCGTTAGGAAAACTTACAAAACATCAATTTATGCTTGGGAGCAGGAAGGTATTAAGTATGTTAATGATAATAATCCTAAAGATTTACAATTAGTAATGCCTGTTGAGAAAATGGTGGAGAGTAATGCTTACCAAACTAAATTTATAAGTTATCATTGTGGAGGTGGTGGGAAGTGAAGTATTCTAATTACAAAAATTATTTGTTGCGAATGATTGATTATAAGAATAAAGAATTATTGCAGAAAAAGTTTATAATGAGTAAGTATTTTGAACATTTGCGAAAGAATAAGGAGGGTTTGAAGAGTGTTAGGGAGTTGTTGAAAAACACAAAATCAAAAAGTAAGATTAAAGCATTAAAGAACAAAATCAAATTATTAAAGAATAAAATCATATTGTTTAAAAAAGCTATTGAAACTATTAAGGGTGAAATTGTTGTTTTGAAAGAAGAAATAAAAAATTACGAGGTTAAATTGGAAAGAAAAAATGCTCTTGACGAGGAGAATAATCATTTAAAAGTAGGTGATGTTGTTAGTTTTAAAAGAAAAAACAGTTTATCACCTGTCAAAAAAGGCATTATTAAAAAAATAAGTGATGATAGTATTGTTGTTGAGTGTGATATTTACAGTATGGTTTTGAAAAGGGAAGAGTGGATTGTGTGGAAAAAATACAAGTGATGGGTTATGAACGCTTACAAAAAAATTTTGGAATACATACTTAACAATCCAAACACAAGTGTAAAATACATTAGTCAAGAGTTTAACACTTCATACGAAACAGTGAAGTGTAAAGTTGAGAAAATGTTAATGATGGGTTTTTTAATTGGAAATTATAATCGTTTAGTTATTACAAAGAAAGGTTTTGAATTTTTAAACGGTGAAGTGTTTTTTTATAATTTCAAACCATCATCTTTGTATTCCTTATTAAAAAATTTGTTCGTTAATGATTCAGCTCAAACAATTACTTTAGAAAGAGTGATACTTTCAAAAAAGAAAAATTTCAACTTTAAAACTTTAAGAGTTTATAGGTTGTTAGGTTTTTTAAGTGTTAAGATTGAGAGGGTGAGAAAATCAAGAACTAACAAATACATAATTTTATTAACAAAACAAGGGTTGGATTTTTTACAATTTTATGATGAAAAATTAAGGTATTATGAAGTGTTACACGATTTAAAAAAAACAAAAAACGAGAGCGAGGTGGTGTGAAAATGTTTTGGATAGATATGTTGAATAAGAAAATAGGGGGAATAGCAAAAGTGAGGGATATAAAAAAGAAGGGAATTATAAGAGCATCAATAGAGGAGGAGGATTAAAATGAATTGGATTAAAAAAGTGGCAGATTGGGAGATTGCGGGAGATGAAGTAATATTTTATGATGGGGAAGGGAAAGAGATTAACAGGACTCCTCTTAATGAGCTTATTGAATTTTATCTTGAAGAAATGGGTAATTATCTTGAATGATAAGAGCAAGTTTGAAAAAATCGTTAGAGTAGGTGATGTTTTTTGTTAATTAAGATTTTTGAATTGTTAAAGCAGGGTTATTACCCTAAAAAAATTGCTGAAGAGTTAGGAGTGAGTAAGCAAAGGATTAATTATTATATTAAAAAATTGAAGGATTCAGGCATTATTAAGAAGAAAGGTTATGGTGTTTGGGAAGTGATTAGTGATTTGTCAAGTTTAAAAAAGGTTGTTAGGAAAAAAAATAAAAAATATGTTGTTAGGACTCACGCTTTAATATTCTCTTTTAAAACACCAAACCTACCATCCTTTAATGTTTTGATTAAAAAACTTGATTATAATAATTTCAAGATTAAACTCAATAAGGCTTATGGAAGGGTTAGGAGTTTAATTTTTAATTATGAAGATTTCAACATTTGGTTCTTCAAGGACAAAACCATTATTTACTTAAAAAACAAAAAATCCTATTATGGTCTTAACGCTTTTGAGAATAAAGAAGTGGCTGTTAGGGATGTTTTAAGATTAGTAAAGTGGTTGGAGAATAAGTTAGGCATTAATTTAAAAAGTGATAGTGGTAAGTATGAGTTTTTTGTTAGTAGGCAACATCACGCTTTGATAAAAAATGAATTAGCAAAGTATTATGATAAGCAAAAACAAAAAATCCAAGTTGTTGAGGAAGAAGGGATTGTTTGGTTCTTAATTGATAATAGTTTTAACTTGTGGGAGGCGGAAACAACACATCCAAGAACAGCAACGAGTGATAATCAAATAATCAAGGACTTCCTTAATGATTTAAGGAATAACCCAACAACCCCCACTCAAGTTTTAGAATTAATTAATAAGAACGCATTAACCCTTCAGGACTTAATTAATAATCAAAAAGAGTATTCTGAAGCGATTAAGGAGCATATTGAAGCGATTAGAACATTAGGCGTTGGTGTTTCACAATTAGTAATGTTATTAAACGAGTTGAAAAAACTAATTAAGAAGTAAAAAAGTAAAAATTGTTTTTTTTACTTTATTATGTTCTTCTAAGGATTACTTTGGTCTTTTGTTGTTGTTCTTGATAATACATTTTTTGTTTTTTCCCGACGATAAAAAAACTTGTTTTGTATTTTACAAAATATATTTTGTTGTTTTAAGAAGTAAAAATTTTGTTAAGATACACACTTTGAAACAGAATCCCTTAATTAACACTTTTCTAAAATATTTTTTTTAAAATAATTATTGTAGAAGTTTATTCTTTGTTTAGGTTTTCGCTTTTGTAATGTAGCATTTCAAGTATTTTTTGTGATGTTTCTACATATCTGTTTGCCATTTCTATTTTTTGCCATCCCATATAGTTTTGTAGTTTAATTACATTTTTCCAGATTATTGCTAAGTGTGTTGCTCTTGTGTGTCTGAACCAATGCCAAGTTATTTTTAATATTTTCTTTTTTTCTTTAGGTTTTAGTTCTTTATGGTGTTTTACGAATTCTCTTATGTATTGTTTTAAGTATTTTTTTAGTGTGTTTGGTGTGTGTTTTGTTATTAATCCTTTAATTTTGTGTTCTTTTATTTTGTTCATTGTTTCTTCGCTTATCATTACATTTCTCTCGTAGTTTCCTTTGCCTATTATGTGTGTTTCCCATCCTTTGTTTGTTTTTATTATTTTGTTTGTGTTTATGCTTGTTATTTCTGATATTCTACATCCCGTGTCGTATGCTATTCTTATTAATAATGCTATTTTTAAGAATCTTTTTTTGAATTTTCCCTTGTATTCTTCTTCACCGAATTTTATTAGGTTTCTCACTTCTTTTTTTGTTAGTGCTTTTGTGAAGAATAGTTTGTCTGTGTGTAGTGTTGTTTGGTATATTGTTTGGTTTGTGAATCCTAAGTTTTGCCTTATGAACTTGTAATAGGGTAGTAGTTCTGGTTTTTGTTCTTCTAAGTATTTTAAGTATGTTTTTATGGTGTTTATTACGAGTGGTGTTAGTTTGTTGTTCGTGTGTTTTTCATAATTTTTTAAATAGTTTATTAATTGTATTCTTTTTTGTTCAAAGTTTTTTGGTGTTATGTTGAATAGGTTGTTTGGTAGTTTTTTGAGGGTGTAAGTGTAGTTTTGTAGGGTTTGTTTGCTTAGTGGTAGTCCCCTTACTTTTTGCCCTGTTTTTTTCCTATTATTCCACCATTCTTGAAATTTTTGTATTGTTTTTTTGTCCATAAATTATCACCTTTCTACAATATTGTTAATATTGTGCCTTTATAATATTTAAATTTT
>CAYZDX010000051.1:0-4082 GCA_964477565.1 Candidatus Woesearchaeota archaeon
GAAAAGTTGAAGTTAAAGTAAAAAACGGAACCCCAAAATTTATTAAAGTTTAAAATATACTTTTAAATATCATATATTTTGAGAGTGAATGCAGGAAAAAATTTAACTAGCTCATTGGAGTTATGTTTTCTATTCAATCCATAGTAACTGAAAATAGGCATTATCTTTTGGATACTCTCATCTTTTATCCAGTGTGTAATAAGATGGCTTTACTTTAAGGACACTGAGGATATATGATTGCCTGTCATATAATTTTTCCAAAAAATGGGAGTATATCAGCCATTTTAAACAGCAGACCAGAAAGATAAATGTTTTCAGATAAAATTCTCTAGGCTAAATAAGTAAAATTATGTGGGTTGGGGTGAGATTAATTTTGTGTTGTAAAGGCGAATAGGGACCTTGCCCCTTTTGTTATATGTTGTGGATTGATTTTTTTAGAAAACAGCTCTATTTTTCCCTTGATGTTTGGCCTTGTAGAGATTTTGGTCTGCCCTGGCAAGAATTTTTTGAGGAGTATCATTTAGCTTTAAAGTAGCAATACCAAAACTTAAAGTGATTTGTCTATGAGGAAAGGTAGTGGATTGAAGTGCATTTTTTATTCTTTCTACAACCTTTCTGGTGTCTTCTTCTCCTGTTCCAGAAAGGACGATTACAAACTCATCTCCTCCAAATCTTCCTCCAGAATCAACTTTCCTTATAGATTTTTTAATTATCTCTCCAACTTTTTGGAGAACCATATCGCCTGCCATATGTCCATAAGTATCATTATAGGTTTTAAAATCATCAATATCAATCATGATAACTGAAAGAGGAATATTCTTACGTAATCTCCGTTCAAACTCCCTGTTTAAAATATCTATAATCGCCTTTTTATTATGAAGCCCAGTGAGAGGATCAATTTCAGTTCTTGTTTCAAGATCTTTTATTAACAAAGCATTTGTAAGAGCTATTGCAGTGATATTTGCATATAAAGCAACAGTATTGATTATCTTATCTTCATCTTTTGAAAAAATTACGCCCAGCATTCCTATCATCCCTAATGACCCCCATAATGGGTAAATCCAGACATTAGCTTCACTTACAAGATTAACCTCATCTAAATCGAAAAGGTTTTTAAATTCCTCAATACTTAGACAAACAGGTTCTATCTGTAAGGAGATTTTCTTCATTAAAGGATTTTCTGGAGGTATTACTTTATCTTTTAAATCTGTTATATTTTCTCCTTTAGCCTTAACCAGTTTTATGTTCTCGCCTTCGCGGAGAGACAAAAAAACCATTTGAGTGTCAAATATTATTATTAAGGAGTTGATTATAAGATCAATTACTTTATCAAGTGTAGTGGTGGACATAAAGAGACGGGTTATTTGATGGAGACTATTTAGGACCAGACTTTGAGAACCTAAAAGATTTTTTTCAATTATGGTTCTTATAACTTCTGTGGCAGTTTGATAGATATTTTTTGTTTTTGCAATAAAAGCCATTTTGAGCTCTTTGTTTTTAAAGATCTTCATATCAAGAGGAGTAATTAAAATGGTGCATATTTTTTGGGTAGGGGAAAAAACAGGAAACGCTTGAATTCTAACATTATAAGGACATGTGACTTCTTCTGGACTGGTGAGGGAAGAAACAGTGTTTTTGTAAAAATCAAGGCATGTTTTATTCTGGATCCTTTTACCCTCATTTATTTTAATACAGGGACTTATATCTTGGCTTAATTCTGAGAAAGGATTGCCTGCTTTATCTACTATATAAACACAGGAATCAGTAGCTTTGGAAATAGCATTCTGAAAATCCTGCCAGTATTTCAACGGAAGATGAAGCAAAAAGTCTGTGGGCATTTTAACTTCCACTCCTTATTTTAACATCTCTTTTAAATCAAGTTTTCCTAAAACTTTTATTCCCTCGGAAGTTATCTCAAACTCTCTCAAATCTTTACTATGGGATGTTCCTCTGGCCTTTAGAATTCCCAAAATCCTTTTAATAGATGACCCTTTTTCTATATACCGCAAAAATATTATGTTATCAAACAAAGAGGAAATTCCTAATTCACTTGCCATAAGAGCAGAAAAAGGATTATCAATCATTATAGTAAATATACTTGTTACATTTCTCTTTTTGAGGTTTTGGATTAAGGCCCAAAGGTAATCCTCATATTTCTGAATATCTACAGCTTTTTCAAAAGAGGTTACACTATCCATTACAAATCTCTCTATCTTGTTCTTTTCAATATCATCAAAAATTTCATATATGTGTTTATCAACGTCAATCTCTATAGGAGATATAAATTTAAAAGAAACCAATCCTTTTTCAATCAAATTATCTATATCCCACCCCATGGATAGGGCGTTGGCTTTAAGCTGTGAAACCGGCTCCTCAAAGGAAAGATATAATCCTCGTTTCCCTTTATTTACTCCTTCCATTATGAATTTAAGGGAAAAAATTGTTTTACCTGTACCTGTTCCTCCTGAAAGTGCTGTTATAGTTCCCTGTTTTAATCCTCCTAAAAGCATTTCATCAAATTCAGGGATTCCAAACTCCTCTCTTTTATCAGAGGCAACTTCATATATAAGTTCTTCATAACTTGGTTTTATCCTCGGGAAGATTTTAATGCCACTTGAGTCAATCTGAAAAAGGTGTTGTCCTTGCTCAAAACTTGTTCCTCTCATTTTCAAAATACGCAAATATCTTTTTTGAAACCTTCTTTCCTCCCCACCATAAAGATGAAATATGCCGTCAGCAATTGTAAATTCACTTAATGTAGTAACTTCTTCTTCCTTGTATTCACCTACAAGGAAGACAGTAATCTCCCATATAGAAAGCTTTGCAGCAATTTCAAATACGAAAGATCTAAATTCTTTTTCATCAGGGAAAAAGTTTCTTATCGCCTTAAAACTGTCAATTACCACTATATTTGGACCATGTTCTTTGATTAACTGGTCTATATATTCCAGAGCTTTTTGCCATCCTTCTTTACGAAGATAGGCTGCCAAATCTCTATAGATAAATTTATTTTCCAATAGATTATCATCAAAGAATTCAAATTCTTTTAAATGCCTCACCATTTTAAATTGAGATTCTGAAGTAGTGGTAAGATATATAGTTTTTAAACCTGATTTTGCGCAATTAAAAACAATATTCTGAACAAGAATGGTCTTTCCACTTCCAGGAGTACCAGAAATAACATTAACGGAATATAAAGGTATTCCTCCTTTTAAGATTTTATCTAAATTTTTTATTCCAGTAATTAATCTTTCCATTTTGTCTCTCCTATTTCTTAAAAATCAAAATTGTTGTTGATCTTTCTTTGAAAGTTGTTCTGCTATTTTTTCCGCCTGCTTTTTGCCAATTAACTTTGCCAAAATCTCCACATAACGAGAAAAGAACTTTTTAAACATTTCATCTACAGGAAAATCAGGTAGATTCTCTAAAGTTTTAGCTAAAGCTTCGATAGAAAGTCCCCTTTCGTCGTAATGTATAAGTGTTATTTCTTTATACTCCTGAGAAATATCCCACAAGACCCTTTCCAGTAAGAGTTTTACTGAGATTACTCCAAGATATTTTTGAGATGCATTTAATACTTCTACCAATAATTCTTCATAGTGTTTAATTTTCTCAATTAAATCCTTTCCCATGATTTACCTCCAGGTTCTTTTTTTATTATAGTACAATCTCCTAAAAAAGTTAAGTAAATTTTGATTCTAAAATAAAAAGTGTGATGAAAGTAAGGTACCTCCTCTTATACTAAGGATTAGATATAGAAGAAAGGAGGTACCTTACCATGAAAAGAGTTAATTTTAAACCCACTAAATCTCAATAATAATTGTAATCTTATTAGTATAAAAGAGGAAGAGGTAAGAGGATAAGTTTTGGATTAAGGGATGTTAATCCCTATATTAATAAGGTATCTTCTCTGATAGTGCCTATTCATCTTCTACCACAATTATTGACATAGAACTACCCCCTATCCTTTACACATAGTGTGATTAAAGAAGGTAAGTTCATCTTTACAAGGAACAGGGATTAATTCTTTGATTTTGTGGTGAAGATTGTCAATGAGTATCTTGATTTTAAAGTATTCAGGG
>CAYZDX010000052.1:0-4058 GCA_964477565.1 Candidatus Woesearchaeota archaeon
TTTACTTAATTTTTGATATTCTTTTTTTAGTTCATCATAAATTTTTTTAGCATTTTCAGCATCCCCTTTTTCTAAAAATTCTTTTATTCCCTCTATTTTCTTTTCGATTTCCCTTCTTTTTGTATTTTTCTTTTTTTTATTAATGTATAGGAAATAAAAAACTAAAATAAAAAATACAATAATTAAAAACACAATTCCAAAAATTTCAAGTGAAGCCTTATTTTCTGTATTTAGAACAAAAAAACCAGTAATTTTATCTTCTTCTTTATTTATTCTTATTAAACTTATTTTAATTTTGTTCAATGAGTCAGAACTAATCCTTTTGTTTATACTATAAATTATTTTTTTTGTGTCAGAGTCAAAAGAAATCACTGGGTCAGATTTTATTATATTATAGTCGAGGTTTTGTATTGAAATTTGAGAAGAAGATTCAGCAATATCTTTTGGAATACTTACAATAAAAAAAGTATCTTCAAGCTTTTCCAGTTCTGAATTTAAGTTATCTTTGATTAAACTAATTTCTTTTGTTGTTCCGTCGAGATAAACAATTTCAACAATATAAAGATTACTCACTATTTCCAGATTTTTTTCTTTTATTAGA
This sequence comes from Candidatus Woesearchaeota archaeon, assembly GCA_964477565.1. GTDB lineage: Archaea > Nanobdellota > Nanobdellia > Pacearchaeales > GW2011-AR1 > CAYZDX01. Next base: position 602 of record CAYZDX010000052.1, read on the forward strand.
TTGAAGCTATCTCTAACAGATTTTTCAACTTGCCTCTCTGTTAGCTCTTGATTATATTCAAGAATCGCTTCTCTTATGTCTTCTTCGTTTATATCCCTATTTAATGAGCTCTCCTCATTTATTATTAAATTTTCCGGAACTTTCTTTTTTATAATATTAAGTTTTAATTCAGCAGAATTTAATTTATTATCCAGCTCATTCTCGCTCAAATCCTGTAATTTATAATTACCTACTTCTCTTTTCAAAGAATTTAATTCAGATAATGAGTTATCAAGTTCTTTATTTAATTTCAAGTCATTGAAAATTTCTTTTTCTTTCTCAGTTTTTAAATTTAAAGAATTCTTTATATTATTTATATCCTGTATTGTCAAATCAATTCTAGTAAGAGCATTGTCAACCTTCCCTATTAATTCAGGAGCCAAACCCGTTGTTTCAGTTATATTTTCTCTTAAAACCGTGGCCTTTACTTCTCTTGATAGGTCCCCTATATTTCCAGCCTCATCTACTGAAGCAACCCTATAATAATAGGTTTTCCCTTTTTCAACATTATTATCTACAAAACTATCATCATTTGTTGATTTGTAGAAATCAGTATAATCTAAATTTTGATTTTCAGAACGATAAATATTAAATTTCTTTACATCTTCATCAAAAAACCATTCAAGCTTTATCTGTCCTTCATAACCTGTTGCTTTTATTGTTTCAATTGTAGAAGGCTTTTTAGTATCTACTATAAAAACATTATCTCCTTTAATTTCATTTCCAATCCTTCCAGATAAATCTTTTGCCTCGAATTTGAAAGAAACAATTGCATCTCCTAAATTTTCCGGTATAATCAGAAAACCTTTCCATACTTTTCCTTCACCTTCTAAAGCAATTGGTTTGTAAACAAGGTTGTCAAAAGAATATTCTAGTGTTGGTACACTTAAAACTTTTTTCGAAGTTATTAAAGTAACTTCATATTTTCCTGCTTTTAATGGGGGTTCTTCAGATAATGAGATTTGGGCATATACTGGCAAGGAAGTTCTAAAAACAACTTCCATTATTGGGCCTGAAGAATTAAGATTATTACATCTTATATAATATTTATGCATTCCATCATCTAAATTATCTATCACTTCCTCATGTCTTGTTCCATAATTTTCTGTAAATGGATTTAATGGTTCTGCATTTTCCACATCAGTAAAAAAACAGGATGTTTCTATTGGAGTATTAACTCTTAAAACAACTGAAGAACAAGGATAAATTGTTGGGTCAGAAGAATAGTTCTTAGAAAAATCATAATCAATACTAATAATTGAAGGAGTTTGCGCCGCAACTAAATTTAACATATAGGAGATTAAAAATACTACAATCCAAACACCCTTTTTAAAATTCATTTTAATGCTCTCATTTTATTATTTAATATTCTCTTTTCTTTATTAATTTTATATAACATAAATGCTATTAAAATAATTAGGATTAAATAAATTAATGGAATGAATAAGGAGCTTAATTTAAATCTACCGGGTTTTACATTTATTACTGCACTTTTTTCATAAGTTCTTTTTCCTTCATAAAAAACCCTCCCACTAACAATATATTTTCCTTTTTCTTTTGGTGTAAAATAAAAATTAAAAGTTGTAGAATTATCAATAGGAACAAGTATTTTTTCACTTTCAAGTATTTGGATAATTTTATTTCCTTTGTTGATTTTTCCCTTGAATTGTGCTCTAACTGTTTTTTCTCCATTATTTTTAAATACTGCCTGAATCATTGTTGTTTCTTCTTCATTTATCCAGGGGTTTGTTATTATCTTTTCCAAAATACCAGAAGCTTTTAATGCTCCTGGCTCCAAAACATCGAAAGTTAAAGTTGAGGAGGAATAACAATCAATTGCAGAAACATCTGCCCAATATTGTCCGAGTTCCATATCTCCTGAATCCACTTCAATAATGACTTTCTTTTTTGTTGTGGGTATTATCTCTGTTTCAGAAAATTCAACTTCTTTAACAAGATTAATCTGTTCTTGGTCCCAAATATCAATTTTAATTCTTGGTTTTATTCTTATATTGCCCCCATTATAAACATCAAGAGAGAATATTATTGGGTCTCCTTTTTCAGCTGATTCAACTTTAAAATTAGTTGCCTTACATGAAAAATATTCAATATCTGTTATTTCTACAATTGTATATAAATCTAAAGAAGCTATAACTGCTCCTGTTGCATGCCCTTCTGCAGCTTTTGTATCTTGAGAAGCTGTAAGCTTAATAAATCCAGTATAATTTCCATTTGGAATATCTTCAGGAGGATTTACAGAAACTTTAAGGCGATATGGAGAACTTTTGTTAACTTCAAATTCTAAAGAAGAGAAATTTAACCAATCTTTAATTTCCCCTCTTGTAGTAAGACTAATCTTTATTGGGTTTTCTGAATCAACACTTATTATTACACTCCTTTCTGCATAACCACCTCTTAAAACATTCTTGAAATGAATTGTGGCAGGAGTCACTCCTATATTTGCTCCTGAAACAATAGGCAAAATGAAAATAATTAAGAGTAATAAAATTCCTCTTTTTTTCATCTTTTTATTTACCATTTTAAATTTATAATTTTAACTCTCAGGAGCTCGAGCAACCCCGAACACAACATTTCCTCTACAAGTTCCAGCCACACCAACAGGAACATAAATACGCCAGTATGTATAATTAAAAGCATTATTAATTAAGTCACCTTTTCTGTAATCTAAATTAAATTTCTTAACAACAACATTTGAAGTTAGATTTGTATAAAAAGCAGAAGATTGTGCAAGTGTTAGAAAACCCTGATTTGAATCAGTTAGATTGTATTTTTCATGCTCTATACTTATATTTATTTTTCCTAACGTACAGTTCATAGCCAAACCATCTCCAGGATTTACTGCATAGCCTGACAAGCTTAAATTTATCATAACATTTCCATAATTAGTAACATTAACAGAAACCTCATCTGTTAAGTTGCCCACATCAAATTCTCCAAAATCTATATTGTCTTGGACACCTAAGGCAAGTAAAGGATTTATTGTTGTTGTATTAGAGCCTAAACTTGAGATTGAAAGATTATCTTCCACATTCACACTACAATTCCAAGTTCCAGAATTGGAATAATACCATAAATCAAATTTGCAAATAATCTCAAATTCTGTAGCATCTCCATAACTTTCATTAATATAACAAGAGGAATTTGTATAATGGTAATTATTGTCATCTGAATCAGAATAAGAAGAATCTGAATTATCAAAAAATTTTGCACTAGCATTTTTTATCTCTTCATCTAAATCTTTTATTATTGCTTTACATTCTATTTCTTTTGTTGTAGCTGGCACTAAATCAATTTCATTACTTGGGATTGGAATATCATCATCAACACTAATTGAAAGAAAACTTGGCGGTGAATTCAAACTTAAATTCTCAACAACATCATAACCTAAACCCTGGAC
>CAYZDX010000053.1:0-4004 GCA_964477565.1 Candidatus Woesearchaeota archaeon
AAGGTCGGAGGTTCGAGTCCTCCCCGGGACGTTCTAAAAAATTATTTTGCGCAAAAGTATTAAGATTGTTTTTAGGAGAATATAATTGAATATGTGGGGATAAAAAGAAAATATTTGGGATTGAATAAAATTTAAAAGGGTAGAAGAATCTAAAATAAAAGAATTATAAAAAAAGGTTTATTGTAATTGATAAAAAAGGCTTAAGAAAATTTTGAGACATATCGATTAAAAAGATTTTTATACCTCTTTTTCTTTTTTTGAGTATGGATTTAGATAAAGCAATAAAAGAAAGACATTCAGTAAGAAGGTTTAAAAGTAAACCCGCGGATTGGAGAAAAATAATTGAAGCTATTGATTTAGCAAGACTTGCCCCCCTTGCTGGAAATATTCCTACAGTAAAATTTATTCTTGTTAGGGATAAAGAGAAAATAAATCAGCTGGCTCAAGTAAGTCAACAAGATTTTGTCGCTCAAGTAGATTGTGTAGTTGTGGTTTGTTCAGATAAAGCCCTTTGTCTTAAATCTTATGGAGAAAGAGCAGAGAAGTACATTAAACAACAAGCAGGGGCAGCAATAGAAAATTTTCTTTTAAAAATAACTGATTTGGGTTTAGCTACTTGTTGGGTGGGGGCTTTTCCAGATGAACAAGTTAAGAGGATATTAAATATTCCTGACGGGGTTGATGTTGAAGCTTTATTTCCCATTGGTTATGAATTAGGAAAAGGTGAACAGAGAACAAAACCGCCTCTTGATTCTTGTCTTTATTTTGATAAATGGAAAAATAAATACATGGAAGGAATAAAGAAACCAGAAGCTTTATGATTTTAAACTACAGATTCAAGAAACTATCATTCTACTCTCTTTTTCATCATGAGGAATCTTAACTATAATCACTCCATAATTCCTTCTTTTGGCAAGTTTACTTATACTATCATAAAGTCCTCTTTACATTCAATTAATTCATAAACCTCTTTTCCATATTTTAATTAAAAATTAGAAATATATAAATTTTAAAAATAAAAAAGAGCCTCCCCTTGCGAGGAGGCCAGAAGTAAAAGACTAAGGGATTATTATTCTTTATATACCTCTATACCTAAATCCTGAGACAATTCTCTTGACGGGCCTAATTCAGCTTCTTGTTCTCTAGATTTTCCTAAGATATAAGGGCTCTTAACTCCTGTCATGATTGTAATCACTCTAACTTTTCCTTGGAAATCTTTGTTGATTCTAGCTCCAATTATAACCTGTGCTTCTGGGCTTAGGTTTTCTGAAACCATTTGTCCAATGTTACTAAATTCTTCTAGTTTTAAATCAGGGCCACCAGTTATATGGATTAATGCTCCTGTTGCTCCTCTGTAATCTACATCTAATAATGGGTGACTTAATGCTTGCTGTACTGCTTCTTGTACTCTGTTCTGTGTTTCTGATTCTCCAATACCAATACAACTTACATCTCCATTTTTCATAATTGTAGATACGTCAGCATAATCAAGATTTATCAATGATGGGAGGGTAATAGTTTCCACTATTCCCTTTATCATTGTGCTGACGAGTTCATTTGCAACAGCAAATGCTTGTTCTATTGGTAGATTTCCTGCTATATCCACAAGTCTATTGTTGTCGATTACAATTACTGTATCAGAAACTTCTCTTAATTCTTGCAAGCCGAATTCTGCTTTATCTATTCTTGCTTTCTCTGAATCGAAAGGCATTGTAACTACACTAATTGTAACTGCTCCTGATTCTTTAGCAAGTTGAGCTACTACTGGAGCTCCACCAGTTCCAGTTCCTCCACCCATTCCTGCTAATACAAATACCATATCAGCTCCTGAAATTGCTTTTTTGATCTCAGATATAGACTCTTTTGCTGCTTCCCTTCCTTTTTGTGGCCATCCTCCAGCGCCCAAACCTTTTGTTAGTTCTTTGCCTAAAAGAAGTTTCTCATCTGCTTTGGTTATGCTTAAATGTAAGGCATCTGTGTTAGATGCATAAATCGTTGCTCCATTAATTCCTTTGTTGAAAAGCCAGGTGACTGTATTACAACCAGCTCCACCAACACCAATAACCTTTATATTAGCTTTTCCAGCCCTTAATTCGTCGAAATTTATACTATGTGTTGCTGCATTTTCAATTGCCTCTTTTGCAAAATCAAGCGGCATTTTTTTCTTTTCTACCTCCTTTCAACATTTTGAAACGAAACATTTAAATACTTGTTACTCTTTAATTTTTTAAGAAATAGCACACTTTCAAGTGCCCCTAAAATTCAATTCAACACACCCCAATAATTTGTTTATCCCCCAATAAACAAATTATTAAAAAAACTACTTCTTTAGACTTTATAAATTTTTTGTTATTTTGAATTTATTGCCTGATTGATTAAATTCAAAATTTTAAAAGTTAATTATTCCTCATAGATTGTTTTACATTAACTTTTAAAATTTTCTCTAGAGTTTTTTTAACAAAATCTTTCCAATTTTTTGGGTCGAGTAAGGAATCTAAACACTCTTGATGAGTAAATTCCTTTCTTTCATTATTTCCTTCTTGAAAATAAAAACATAAAACTTTTCCTCTTTTTCTTCCCAAACAAATATTACAACTTCCAAAATCTACTTCCCTATATTCTCCTCTTTTATACATCTCTAGAATTCGCCTTATTTTCTCAAGATAATGAGACGATAACATTTTAAAGCAAGCTTTCAAATCTCTTAATTTTTTCTCTAACTCTGTTCAGTTTTTTATTTACTTCTCTTACTAATAACTTCAAGAATTCATCTGAAACTAAAATTTTTTTGTCAGCTATTGGCAATTCCATTTTTTCTGTTGACATTAATTCTAACATTACCCTCTTCCTTGTTGAAATCATGCCACTTCTTTTCCACCCCGCCTCTCTCGCTTTTTTCAATAAATCTTCTCCTGCTTTAAAGTCTTTACAAGCAACATGTAAAATGCAAGGCTCTTGTTTTAAGTAAATTAAACCTTTATACTTTTTGACAGCCTCGTTTAATTCTTTTTTGAGTTGAGAAAAATTTATTTTGTCGTGCGTTTTAAATAAAAAAACTCCTCTTGCTTTTTCATCCAAAGCTTTAACTAAAGTTATCCTTCCTGCGCAACTTGAGGTAGTATAATATTCTGGCTTTCTATTAATTTTATTACAAAGAGGAATTATCGCTTTATCCCATCTACCCTCATTACTCTTATCTTTCCTCGCAAGTTGTTTTGATTTTTGTTTTTGGAAGTTCATACAAGAACTAAAGCTTCCCTTCTTTTAATTTTTTCTCTAATCCCCTAGCTTTAATGTACTCTAAAATTTTAAAAGCAATTTCTAAAGATTTAGGTAATTTTGCATCGATTAACTCCTCTACAATATAAACCTTTTTGACCTTACCAAACCATCTTGTATAATAGATCTCAGTTAAAGTGCCACCTCCCCAGCCAATACAAATTAAAACATCACTTTCTTCGCATAACTTTTCAGGTTGATTCCTCCATGTCCCACAATTAATATTCTCACCCAAATCAACATTCACCCAACTATAACCAAATTCTGTATCATCTAAAGGCACAATTACATAAACTTTTTTGCCTTTATTATTTAAGTATTCTTGAGCAAACAATTCTGAAGTAGAACCTCTATCAGGAGTCACTACAATTTCATTATCTGTATCTGCTAAGGAACATGCTAGATTCTTAACAATCCTCATGTACTCACTTACATCAATACCTGCTCTTTTACAATATTTTTCAACTTCTCCAGGACCAATAATTCCTATTTTCATAGAAAGATATAAAAAGCAATATTAATAAGGTTTTCGTACAAAGAAAATGAGGTAAAGATTGGAGATTATTAATAATAGTTTAGTTTCCGAGTTTGCAGAAATTTTTGTAGAAATTTATATGTTATTTAAATACGAGAAATACATTCCTATAATTAAGAGAGGTTTGAAAGAAATTTGTTGAAGCAGTTAAAAGCTATAGATCCTTATATAAATCATAGAGGTAAATTAT
>CAYZDX010000054.1:0-3976 GCA_964477565.1 Candidatus Woesearchaeota archaeon
AAAGTTTTTGGAATTGGTGGGGGGATGAAATTAAGAGGCACAAAAACATCAACTACAACAGCAAAACTGATAATTGTTCCCGAAAGATGCCTCTTGCCAAAAATTGAAAGAAACGACGAGGGTAAATTCACAAGTGATGCAGATGAAGGCTTGAGAAAAGCGGCAGCTGAAAGTTCTGTTAAAACCTTAAATGATGATATAAAGCTTATTACTGGAAGATTGGGAGATTTTCAAGTCCTACCAGAATTATATACTATGACACCCCCTTCGCTGACTATGGTTGTCGATCCTATAAAAAAAGAACTTTATGTTAAACTTGGTTCTCAAAAGAGACACTATCCTTTAACAACCCAACAGATTAAAGATGCTGTGGAGATAATGATGGTAACTAGCAGGATGACAATAAATAGGAGGGCAAAAGAAGCAGAGATATCTGATTTAGAAGTAAATATCGAAGTTGAAGATGATGGGGAAATAAACAAGGTAATAATTACGGGAAAAAAAGACTATATTATTTTTTGGGGAAATACAAAAATGATTACGACTTATACTTCAACTTTCAAGAAAGATTTTTGGAGAAAAATAAAAGATACACAGTGTCTTTGTAGGTAGCTTTTTATCTTATCATTGATAAATATCTCCTAATTACTTCTTCTGCTAATTCTCCATTCCCATTTGTGTAAACATAGAGGACCCCTTTTTCTGTTAAAAAACTTGCTGCTTGATATCTCCCCCCAGGATTTTTAAGCTCAATTTTAAATCCTCTAAAACCATCTAAAGAGATCACTTCTGCATCTCTTAAAAATTCCTTAAATTCAGGGTTCTCTCTTATAATTCTATCAGTCACACCCTCTTTAAAAATTCCTAAAAGTATATTTAATTCATTTTTACCTTTCCGGTATCTTATTTCAGCAGATTTTTCAAAATATTCAGATTCTCTATCTAAACTATAATTCTCAAATTTCCATCCCCTTATATCTTGTCTTATTACATAATCCTCTAAGCTTCTTGGTTTTTTTAATTCAATTACAGGTCTTTCTTCTCTGTTTTCTTCAAATTCCTGACCAGCACACCCATTTCCAAAATTTATATTGCCAGCTAAAACTAAACCTGCAAGTCCTGCTTTTAATACCCTGTCTATTTTATCTTTAATTGTCATTTCTCTTAATTTATACAAGAATAAGAAGTTTATAAACCTTTCCCTTTGTCACTCCTGAGAAGGAGTGAGAAACAACAAACTTATTCATATAAACTTTTATAAATCTCCTCTCTTTTCCTTTTTCATGAAAAAGGAGTTTAAAGTTACGCCATGGGAAGTTAAAGGAGAAGTTAATTATGAAAAGCTGATTAGAGAATTTGGTTTATCTAGAATAGACAATAAACTTCTTGAAAGGATAAAAAAATTTACTGGAGAATTACACCCAATGCTGAGGAGAGGTTTGTTTTTTGCTCATCGCGATTTAAATTGGCTTCTTGATGAATATGAAAACAGAAACAAATTTTTTCTATATACTGGGAGAGCCCCCTCAGGCCCAATCCACTTAGGACACATTTTCGTATGGCTATTTACCAAATGGTTGCAAGATAAATTTGATGTAGAATTATGGTTTCAATTTCCGAATGAGGAGAAATTTCTTTTTAAAAATATCAGTTACGAGAAAGTACAAGAGTATCTTTACGATAATATGTTAGATATAATAGCTTTGGGTTTTGATCAAAAGAAAACTAAATTTCTGATAGATACAAAACATGCTTCTTTGATGTATCCAGAGGCATGTAAGGTAGCCAAAAAAATAACCTTTTCTATGGTTAAATCATCTTTCGGCTTTACTAATGAAGCTAATATTGGACAAATTTTTTATACTGCAATGCAAGCAGTTCCAGCTTTTCTTCCTTCTGTTATATATAAAAAGAAAATTCCTTGCCTTATACCTCATGCAGTTGATCAAGACCCACATTTTAGACTTACTCGAGATATTCTTCCTAAATTAGGTTACTATAAACCTGCCTCAATACAATGCTCTTTTATTCCTCCATTATCTGGAGTTTCAGGAAAAATGGACTCATCAAAAGAAGGAGCAATATATATGACAGACACACCTGAAGAAGTAGAAAGAAAAATAAAAAAATATGCTTTTTCAGGAGGACAACCTACAATAAAAGAACATCGTGAGAAGGGAGGCAACCCAGATATAGATGTCTCTTTTCAATATCTGAGAGCATTTTTCGAACCAGATGATAAAAAATTAGAGGAAATAGAAAAGAAATATCAGAGTGGAGAAATGCTAACTTCTGAACTCAAGGAATATTTGATCGAAAAAATAAACAAGTTCTTAAAAAAACACCAGCAGGAAAGAGAAAAAGCGAGAAAGAAAATTGATAAATTTATTTTCAAGGGTTAAATTTGTTCTTTATCCATATAGCCATCCATACAACTATCACTTACCACCCTCTTTCTAGAAGGCAACCATATCTCCTAATCCTCTCCTCTTCGTATGTTTCATTTTTCCTCTCTTATACTTCTCATCATCCTTACTAATTCTCTACTTCTGTTTCCAACTTGATAATACCATCTAGAATTTTCCATCTCATCCGCAGCTCTCTGATAATCCCCTTGAATTAAAGCCTGCCTCATTCTTTTAAATCCAGACAATCCTCCATAACCTAAATTAAAAGCCATATCAACAATAACCTTTTTAACTTCATCAGGATGTTCATCAAAATTAGGAAGATACATTCTTGAATCATCAACTGCTCTGTTTACATAATCTCTGAATAAAACCCTAATCTGTTCATCTGTTAAAGGTCTTTCTCCATTATAAATAGTATCATAATCTAATCCTAACTGCTCTATTTTCTCTCTTGCGCCATCTCTTTCCAAATTAAAACCTACCCCAACAGTTCTATTTCCCTTACAAATATCTCCCGGCCTTAATCTTTCTCCAGTTGCATCATCATAAACCCAATTTCTTTTGCCTTCATGCCTTTCTACCGTAAGATATGTATCGAAAAGCCATTTCATGTTTTCATCAAACCCATTATCATAAACTTGAGATGAAACAATCCTTTCACGCTCCCTCTCCTGTACTTGAACAGGAGTATCCTTCTTTGGGGTTTCTTCAATAACTCTTTCAATCCCTATTCTTGGCTCTAATCTTGCTCTTTCTTGTCCTCTTAAATTAGACTCATTAACTCTCATGGCATATAGACCTCCAAATAACAAAGCTCCAGCTGCCAAACCATATCCAATCAAAGTTCTTTTAACTCCCTTTTCCCATTTCATTTTCTCCTCCAGCGAAATTTCCTTTTACGAATCTTTCGTAACATCTTTTATTATCACATAAACCATGACTTATTCTTAGTAACTGATACTTGTTATTTTCATCAGGTTCCTCATATTCCCTAACAATCCTCTGATAAAGTTCAGGATTTTCTTCTTCTCTCATCCACCTTCCATTTACTTTAATTGCCTTGCATATGCAGCACATACTTAAAAACTCTAAATTTTTTCCTTTCATTTTCCCTTATTTGTAACTATCAAGCAGTAAGAACTATTTATAAAGTTTTCTATTACAACAATTTTTATAAAGCCAATTTTGTAGGAATTATAAATATTGGATAAACAGGATCTTGGACAAGAATAAAATGACAGAATCAAATTCAAGAAAAGAGCAAATAAAAATTGCAATAGTAGGTTATGGAAATATAGGAAGAGGTGTTCATAAAGCTATTGAAAAGAATAGAGAGTTGTACGGTGACATGAGTCTTGTTGGAATTATAACAAGAAGAGCTGATCAGGTAGCAAATGAGGTTCCAGGCGTTTCTGTTTATCATAGTAGTGATAGAAAAAACTGGGGAGATTTAGAAGTAGATGTAGCTATATTATGTGGAGGAAGTAAAGCTGACTTGCCAGTACAAGGACCTGTTTTTGCTTCTTATTTCAATACAGTGGATAGTTTTGACACTCATGACCATA
>CAYZDX010000055.1:0-3968 GCA_964477565.1 Candidatus Woesearchaeota archaeon
ATATTTTAAAAGTTTTAACCCCTATAAAATAATAATTACAAATATATTTAAAAGTTTAGAAAAATAAAAAACCTAATTTTATTTGTTTTCTTCTTTAGACTTCTCTTCTTTTCCTTTTTCAATTTTTTCTTGTTCTTGGGGTTTGGATGGTTGAGTTTGTGGAGATTCTTTTTGTGTTCCTTCTTGCGAACCTTCTTTATTCTCACTTTTTTCTTCCTTTTTCTTTTTCCCTTCATACTTCTCTTTGTCTTCTTTGCTTTTATAAATAAAAGAATTTATAAGGAATTTTCTGCTTCCAAACTCTCCTTTAACTTGATTAATAACAATCAAATCTTTATCAACTTTAAATTTTTCAGCTACAATATTAATAGCCTCATCACAACTTGGAGTTTTTTCAGCTTCGACTATAATTTTTATTTCTTTTCTATTCAATAAAAAATTTTCTTTATTCTCAAGAATTTCCATTTTACTATTTAGATTCAATAGAATACTCTCCTTCTTTTTCTATTTTCAAATTTTTGGCAATTTCAGATTCTGAAGGATTGAGTATTATAATTCTTCCTTTAATATCTTCACTATACTCCTGGCTACCACATCCTGGGCATTTTTCTCCTTCGTATATCATGTTGCAATTTTTACAAACCTTCTTTGCCATTTTGCTTTTTATTTTTACCAATATCAAATCTTTAAAGGGCTTTATAAACTTTTTTCTATATTCAAAAAATAGGCTATTTTCTTTTGCTTTTCAATTTCACAGCTGTTCCATAAGCAAGAATTTCTGCAGCACCCATCATAACCATCGAGGTTACAAACCTTACACTTACAATTGCGTCTGCTCCAAGTTTTTCTGCTTTGTCAGTCATTCTTTTTAATGCTATTTCTCTTGCTTCTGTCAGCATCTCAGTATATTCTTTAACTTCTCCTCCAATTATCTGCCTGAACCCTGCAATTATGTCCTTACCCAAATGTTTTGCCTGAATAATACTTCCTTTTACTAAACCTAAAATTTCTTTTATCTCTTTTCCAGGAATATAATCTGTGGTTGTTATTATCATGGTATCAAATCCTCCTTTTTTATTTCTTTTTTAAAATTTTTATATTCTTTTATTCTTTCAAAACAAAGTTCAATTAAAAGGATTATTCCTCCAACAAACATAATTATTAAACCACTTTTTAATCCTCCTAACATTGCCTTTTCATCATCAATGAACAAAGGATAGAATGAATAAATTATTTCTATTAAAAGCCCTATTATAAAAATTATCGAGCTTATTAATAAAATTTTTTTCATTTTAATTTATAGTTATTTTTTCTTTGCTTTTTCTTTTGCAGCTTTTTCTGCAACTTTTTTTGCTTGTTCTTTTTCTTTCTTTATCCAATCTATTTTTCCTAAACCTGGCTGCCTCATTGTTAGTCCGATTTTTGGCTCTTCGCCTTTATAACTTATGGCCACTATTCTTGCTATACATTCGTCGTTTTTTTTCAAACTTTTCTTACTCTGTTTTCCTATTAAAGTATTTGATTTACTAAATGAAACATAGTCATCCATTGTCTGGCTTATATGGATCATTCCTTGTAAAACACCGAGATTCATGAAAGCTCCGAAATTTGTTATTTCTTCTACTATACCATAAACTAATTCCTGCAATTCTGGTTTCCAAACTAGAAGTTTAAATTTGCTTTTATAATAGGCAGCGCCATCTCCTGGAATTATGATTCCTTCTCCAACCTCAGTTACATCAACTATCTCAATTACTTTCCCCAATTCCCTGCTTATATAATCTGAATATGTTTCCTTTAATTGCTCTCTTACTGCGTCGATAGTAGCTAAACCAAAAAGTTTTGGTTCGACTCTAACATAATCTTCAATTTCAGCTAAATAGAACATTGTAAAATTTAAAGAAAAAATACATTTTTAAAGCTTATGTTTTCTAAAAAATGGGTTAAAATGGATTAATTTAAGATTCTAAAATAATTTGCTTTTTCAACTTTAATCGCTGCCTCTAAACTTTGAACTGCCTCATCAATTCCTGGAATCATTTTTTTATTATTTTCAATTGCCCAGCATAATTTATCAAGAATTTTTTTAATGGATTCCTTATAGATTTCTTCTTTTTTTCTTTTGTCTTGAAAAATAAAATAAACTTTTTTATTTGCTTTATAATCTTTTCTTCTGCCTTTCCAGATTTTATTTTTTAAATTTTCAGTTTTAATTTTTAGTCCGACTTCTTTTAATTTTCTATACTCTTCTTCATTAACAAGCCCTTCCCCTTCTAAAGTATTGGGAATCCATCCTTTAACTTCAATATTCCCTTTATCAAAAGAAATTTGGAAGGATGTTTTTTCATTTATCTTTATTTTTGAAAATGAATGAATAAATGTTGTTAAAATCCCGTCGTAAGTTGAGATGCAAGCCACTTCGTCTTCAATTTCTTTATTCCTTTTAACCGACGAGGAAATTGCTTTTTCTAAATTTTTATTCAATAAAAGAGAGAATAAGTCAAAGAAATGAACCCCATGCTCGATCCAAATTCCTCCGCTTTTTTTCTTGTTCCAGAACCAATGGTTTGGCGGGAGGTTGGTGGTGGAGGCGAAATTTTGAAAAGATATAATTTGTGGGGCACCAAATATCCTTTTGTTCATTATTTTTTTTAAAATTTCAACAATAGGATTTTCTCTCAAGACATAATCTATTCCAAGTTTTAATTTTTTCTTCTCTAAATTTTTTTTAATTTCATAAGCTTGTTTTAAATTTAAGGCGAGAGGTTTTTCTACAAGGACATTTTTATTAGCTTTTAATGCGTCTAAAACCATTTGGTAATGTAGAAAAGGTGGTGTGGCAATAATAACTATATCTAGATTTTCTTTTAACATTTCTTTGTAATCTGTGAATATTTTTGGGATTTTGTAGTTTCTCGCAATTTTTTCTAATTTTCCTTTTGTCCTTGAACAAATACATGCAACTTCAATATTTTTCATCTCTTCGTAAGCTTTTAAGAGGAATAAACCAAATCCTCCAACCCCAATTAATCCTATTTTGAATCTACCTCTTTTCATTCTGATAAAAAATAATTAAGTTTAATAAATTTTTTGATTTTTAAAGAGGAACATTAGAGGAATTTTAATCTCTTTTTTTAGTAATAAAGAGAAAATCATGCTTCTGGATATTTATATTTACCTAAAAATTCAGCCTCTCTTGGAAGTTTTTTAAAAACTCTATTTACTATTTGTTTTGGAAAAATTCTAATCTTGCTCAATTCTTCTTTATTACTTATCAACTCAATAGACTTCACTTTATCTTCTTTATTACTCACTCTTAAATTGCCACCTTTAATTTTGCATAAAAAAATTAAATCAAGATAATCTTCTTTTTCATTATAACCAGATTTATAGAAGATTAATCTTTCTGGTACTATTTCTAAACCGCATTCTTCTTTAACTTCTCGGATAATTGCTTCTTCAGGGCTTTCTCCATGTTCTACTCCACCTCCTGGAAGCAAGTAGTAAGTTCCATAATTTGGAGCATGATGTTTTGTGACTACAAGTTTTTTTCCATAAAAAATTATTCCTGATGCCCTTACTTTTATTCCAATTTTCATAATCTGAATTGGCATTAATTCTTTATAAACATTATTTCCTCTTTAGAGCTTTGGTGTTTGATATAAAACTATCAATTGAAGTATAAAGATAAAAATGCAAATTAAAGCTAACCATAAACTAAAGAATTTTTTCTATATTTAGTAAAAATTAAAAAATTTAAAATCCTCATTATTTAGTAGATAGTGGATGCGGGCTGTTGGTGGGGAAGAGAGTAAAAATGAATAAAATAAAATGGTAGAGCTGAGCGATTATACAATATTATTAGCTGAAGATGATGAGGCACTGAGAATGTGTTTTGTTAGGTTGTTGAGGGGGGAGGGATGTAAAGTTATTGAAGCAAGGGATGGAAAAGAGCTTTATGAAAAAGC
>CAYZDX010000056.1:0-3940 GCA_964477565.1 Candidatus Woesearchaeota archaeon
AATAATAATCCCAATTAAATATAAACATTAAATTTTTTAAAAAACCTTATAAACTCATTCTCCTCAAATTAATTATGGAAAACGAGGAAATTATAAAGTTAAAGGGAGTTCATAAAATTTATGGATTAGGAAAAGAAGTAAAAGTTCATGCTATAAAGGGAATAAACATCTCTGTTAAAAGGGGAGAATTTATTGCTATTATGGGTCCTTCTGGTTCTGGGAAATCAACAAGCATGAACTTAATCGGAAGTTTGGATTTGCCTACAAAAGGAGAGATTTATCTTGATGAAAAAAATATTTCTCATTTAAGTGAAAGCGAACTTGCACAAATTAGAGGAAAAAAAATTGGTTTTATTTTTCAGCAATTTAATTTAATTCAAAACTTGACTGCAAAAGAGAATGTTATGTTACCTATGTTATTTTTAGGTGTTGATAAAAAAGAAAGAGAAGAAAGGGCAATAAAATTACTTGGAATGTTGGGTTTAAAAAATAAGTTGAATTCTTATCCTAATCAGCTTTCTGGAGGAGAACAACAAAGAGTAGCAATTGCCCGCGCTCTTGCTAATGATCCAGAAGTTGTTTTAGCAGATGAGCCTACTGGCAATCTTGATTCTAAAACAGGAAATCTTGTTCTGAGATTTTTAAAACAGCTTAATAAAAAAGGAAAAACAATTATTTTAGTTACTCATGACCAAAACCTCGCTTTTAAATATGCCAAAAAAATTTACTGGCTCAAAGATGGAAAAATAGAGAAAGTTAGCATAATTAAAAAATGATAATTGATTATTTTTTTCTTGCATTTAGAAATCTTAGGAAAAGGGGAATAAGAAGCTGGCTAACTCTTCTCGGAATTTTTATTGGGGTTATGTTAGTGATATCTTTGATAAGTTTAGGTAATGGTTTGCAAATGGCTGTTATGTCCCAATTTGGAGTAAGTTCTACCCAGGTGATAACTGTTCAAGCAGGGAGTCCTGGCTATAGTGTGCCTGGGGGAAGTGCTACAAATCCTTTAAAAAAAAGGGATGTCGATGCGATTGAAAATTTGGGAGAAGTGGAAGTTGCAATCCCAAGAAATATAGAAACAATAAAAATGGAGTTTAATGGAAAAACAATGTTTACTGCTGCTGGTTCAATTCCAGAGGGAAGAAAAAGAAATTATGTTTATGAGCTTCTTGATTTAAAAGCAGAGAAAGGAAGGCTTTTAAAGAGTGGGGACTCAAAAAAAGTAATCTTAGGGCATAACTTTTTAGATGGGGAAAAAAATGGTTTTGGCAAGCCGATTGTTCCTGGAAAAAAAGTTTTAATCAATGGGCAGGAATTTAGAGTTGTAGGGATATTAGAAAAAAAAGGAAGCTTTCTTTTTGATAATCTTGTCGCTATTGGAGACAACGATTTAAATGAATTGGCTGGTTATGGAGATAATGTTGATATAATTGCTGTAAAAATTAAAAGTAAGGACTTGATGGATAAGGCAAAAGAAAATATAGAAAAATTGATGAGAGAAAGAAGGGGAGTTAAAAAAGGAGAAGAAGATTTTACTGTCCAAACTCCTCAAGCTATACTTAAAACAGTTAATAGCATAATCGGAGGTGTAAATGCTTTCATTGTTATTCTTGCTTTTATCTCCATAGTTGTAGGAGCTGTGGGAATAACAAACACTATGACAACTTCTGTTTTAGAGAGAAAAAAGGAGATTGGCATTATGAAAGCTATTGGAGCAAAAAATAAAGATGTTTTTTTGGAATTTTTTGTTGAATCTGGTTTGCTTGGAGTAATTGGAGGAATTATTGGGGCAATTGCAGGAGCAATTTTGGGCTATGTTGGAACAGCACAAATAAACAAATTAATGGGCTTACATATTAAACCTGAAATCAACCTTTTTTTGATTTTCTTTACGATTTGCGGAAGTTTTTTAATAGGAAGTTTAGCTGGAATTATTCCTGCTATGCAAGCATCAAAACAAAATCCTGTCGAAAGTTTAAGAGGATAAAATGATAGGAAGAGAAATTATAATTTATGCTTTAAGGAACATATGGAAAAGAAAACTGAGAAGTTTTTTAACTATACTTTCAATATTTATAGGCATAACCACAATTTTCATTCTCGTTAGTTTTGGTTTAGGGCTTTATAATTATGTTAAAGAATTTTCTACATCAACCTCTGCAGATAAAGTTATGATTCAGCCAAAAAGTTTAAATCCGATGGGCTTGGATGCAACCTTCTCATTAGCAGACCGTGACTTAGAAGCTATAAAAAGAGCTGGTGGAGTTTATGATGCAACAGGAGTTTATATAAAACCTGCAGAAATAAGGCAGGGAAATAAAATTAGATATGCATTTTTAATAGGTTATGATCCTAAAAAACCCCTAGTAATGGAAATTTCAAATGTTAAGGTATTTAAAGGAAGAGAATTAAGAAATGGTGATACTGGAAAGGTTCTTTTAGGTTATTCTTATCTTGTTCCAGATAAAATTTTTCCAAAAGCTTATGATGTTAATGATATTATTGAAGTTCAAGGAGAAAAATTGAGAATTGTTGGATTTCTTGAAGAAATAGGGAATCCTGGAGACGATGCCAATATTTATGTTATAAGTGATTTTATAGATAATCTTTATCCCAATGAGAATAATTCTTATAATTGGATAATTGCAAAAGTAGATACTACAAATATTGATAATGTTGTTAAAAATATAGAAAAAAATCTTAGAAAAGAAAGAAACTTGGATGAAGGAGAAGAAGATTTTTTTGTCCAATCTTTTGAAGATTTGCTTGAAACTTATTCCAAGGTTTTAAATGCTATTATTGGATTTGTTATTTTAATTGCCTTAATTTCTGTTATAGTTTCAGCGATTAATACTTCTAATACAATGATAACCTCTGTTTTGGAAAGAATAAAAGAAATTGGCGTCATGAAATCAACAGGAGCAAAAAATTCTGATATTGCTTTAATTTTCTTGTTTGAATCTTGTTTTCTTGGTTTTGTCGGAGGACTTTTAGGAGTGGATTTAGGGATAATTCTAACTTATATTGCCAAAATCATTCTCCAAAATTTAGGATATGGGTTTTTAAGACCAAGTTATTCTCCATTACTTCTTTTTGGATGTATACTTTTTGCGATATTGACAGGAGCAATTTCTGGAACAATACCAGCGATTAATGCATCAAGAATAAAACCTTCAGAAGCATTGAGATATGAATAATCTTAAAGAAAAAGCACATTTATGTTAGTTTATTTATCTTTTTCAGTTTTTTAATAAGATGAAGAAATACATAAGAATCTAAATAATTAACTTAACCAACCCTGCCCACACAATAATTCCCTTAAAAAATTACTTTTTTCTTAAATAAAACAAACCTAATTAAATTTTTTTCTTCCCTTTTCTTTTTTTATAAACTACATATCCTCCAATTAATATTATAAAACCCAACACAACATACTGCCAATAAGAAGATTTTTTCTCTTTTTCAAAAGCTTCTTTTATAAATGAGATTATTTTTGTGAGGTTTCTCCTTTTTCCTATGGAGTCAGTATAAAAGATGTTAATTTTAAAATTGTCTGTTTGAGGAGTAATTTTAAAATCAGCTGTAGAGTATTCATTTGAATCTAAATCTCCCAAGATATATCTATTTGCCCCTTTAATCTCCATACCTTCTTGCCTTGGAATTTCAATTGTAACTGCCTCAACATCATTCTCACCAATATTCAAAATTTCTATTGACATCTCTTTTGTTTCAAAATCATAATTTTTAACAAATAATTCAAAATCTGTTTTTGGATTTTCTACAGTTAAATTAAATTCTTTTGTAAAATAAAAATTTTTATCAAAAGTGTATTTAACTTTTATTGGATTTTCTCCATCTAAAGCATCTTTATCTACTTTAACTTTAAAAGGAAATTGCGCATAACCTTCATACCAATTAACAAAAGTTCCTCCTTTAA
>CAYZDX010000057.1:0-3932 GCA_964477565.1 Candidatus Woesearchaeota archaeon
AAGAAAAATGGCATATAATTTAATAGATATAGCAGTTAGTTTAGGAATTTCTCCTATTTTGTTATCCATAATCCTAATCTGGTCTCTAACATAAAAGGTCTTGCTTTGTGGAAGTCAGCTCACAAATCACATTTGATATGGTTTCTTGTTTTTCTTTTAATAAATACTCTCGGCATTTTAGAAATTCTTTATATATTTGTTTTTTCTGAATTAAAGCTTGGAAAGAAAACTAAAGAAGAAGTTAAAAAAAGAGGAAAAAATAATTGCAACAAATTTAACAGAACTTACCATCTTTTTTCTTCCTTTAACTTCTCCCCTTATTTCTATTAAATAATTTTTTAATCTTCTCTAAATCAAAAATAACAAAGAAAATTATAGCAAGAACAATAAAAAAAATATAAATATAACAAGAAAAATTTTCTATTAAAAGATACAAAGAAATTACAAGTAACATAAATGTCAGGGTATTCCCTATTTTTCTTAAAGTTCTTAGTTTTTCTTCTTTTAATCTTTTTAATTTTTCTTCCATTTTTCAATCAGATAAATTATCAAAACAATTACATTTAATAATATAACTAATAATAAAATCCAAGGGACTTTACAGCCGGACTTTCCTCCCTTAACAAATTTTTCAGCTTTTCCATACAAACTGCAAGGAGCGCAACTCCCACCGCAATCCACCCCCTCCTCGTCATAATCTTTTATTCCATCAAAACACCAAGGACAATAATCTAAATTTTTTAATGTAAAATTTTTTCCATAAATAGAAACTTTACTTTTTGATTTCGTATCTATAGCAATTTTATATATTTCAGTTTCATTTATTTTTATCCCATTACAATATATCCCCACTTTTTTTGCACTTTCTATGGCTTTTCCATAAGATGTCTTTATTATTTTTTCAACATCTCCAGAACTAGGGCAAGATTCAGAAATTTTCTCGCACATTACAGAATCCACTTCTTGCCAATCTGAACATGCACCAAGATTATCGCAAGTCCTAACTTTCCACTTGATAAGAATATCACTTAAAACACTTACAGGAGAAATAGCTGGACTAACAATACTTCCATTTCCAAACTGAAATTCATCATAAGTTGAATCTCCTTCTGGATCAATTCCAGAGATCCAAGATAATAAAGTTATCCCATTATTTTTTTCAGCTTTTGTTTCAGTAGGTTTTGAAGGAGGCAAATTACCTACTGTAAATTCATCTGAAACCCAATCAGAACAACAACCACTATTGCAAGTCCTAACTTGCCAGACATGTTTTCCTAAAACCACATTTCTTATTAAAGGAGGAGCAACATTGCTCTCAACACGATTGTCAAGCTTAAATTCATCATAAGTTTGTTTTCCCTTGGGATCATTTCCAGATGTCCAAGAAAAAGTGATTATTGTTTCATGTGTATTTTCAACATCATCCAAGGCGGGAGAAGAAGGAAGATAACATAGCTCAACATCTTGATGAGCAATACTATACTCATTTGCTGTTCCTCTTGCTGTTCCAACAGCATTGTCTTTTGTGGCTGTAATTTCTACTTCTCCACCTTTTGGCAAATTTAAATTAGCAACAATATAATAACCATCATCCTCACTTATTGCTGTTCCTTCACAACCACCACCCCCACACCCCACAACTTTAACACTAACTTTTGCTCCACCAATACCTTCTCCCTCATACTTAACATAACCATCAACAATCCCAATATAAACTGCGGAAGAAACATTCCAGCTTAATAAAACTGCAAATGTTATCAAAATAAAAACAACACTCTTTTTCATTTTAATACCTATTTCCTCGCATATTTAAATTTTACTTATAAACAATTTTTCCTCCATTTGTATAAATCATTATTCCTTCTCCTGGTTTTATTATCATTTCTCCTTTTTTTGATCTTGAACTATAAACCATAAACTCCTGCCTTATCCTGCTCCATCTTAAGATATAATCAAACCCAGCATTGAAGAAATTATTTCTTTCTATCTTGCTTTCTTGCAATAATGGATAAAATGGAGAATTCCATCCTTGTTTTAATACAAATTCAAGATCCTTATGATCCTCTCCCTCTAAATCTAGCTTAACTCTTGTCCCATCATAAAAAATAAAATAGCTTTTTTTAGGATTAAATTCTGTAAACTCTTTAACTCCTTTTACACTATAAACTTTAAATTCCTGCTTGTCTTCGTCCCATTCAAGAACATATTCATATTTATCTCCTAATTGTTGTAATACTTTTGCCACATCTTTCTCATCAGGATTTATACAAAAAGAAACAAAGTTCCATCCTTTTTCAAGATAGACATTACAGGTTCCAGAACATGGAGGACAGCCATCTCCTCCGCAATCCACCCCCTCCTCGTCATAATCTTTTATTCCATCAAAACAATAATCACAATAACCTTCAAATCCTATTATTAGGCCTATAGAAATCTCTCCGCTTTCAGGATCATATTTCATCCTGCTAACTAATTCTCCTGTTTCTTTATCATAAATTTCAAGATATTCCTCTTGACACCACTCAACTATCTTCGCTTCAATTGGAATTATTAAATTGCAGCTTTTACTTTCTTCTTTATCTTCATAACAACCATTTAAATCTTTACAAGTTCTTGTTTTTATTCCGCTCACTTTTGTTTTTCCTTGAAGTATATCTTGTACTGTATAATCAGCTTGGCAATCTCCCCACTTGCTACATTCCCATTTAGGTATGCAAGAACATTCCCTATAAGATGGTTTTTCAGCATTGGTTCCGCAATTATGTATATCAACACAATTTTCTGCATATTGATAACCTTCACTATTGCAATCTGTCCAATCACAAACCCATTTTTCTTTACATTTTTCTTCACTAACTTGGAATTTCCATTCCACTACCTCATTATCATATTCATCAAAAATCTCTACTTTTATTTCTCCATTTTCCTGAGGAGTTAATTCATAAGAGGTTGTAAGCTCCATTATGCCTGCATCTTCTTTAATTTTTACTCCATTTAGATACCACCTCGCAAATACCATTATCGGCTCTACTAAGCTTGCTTTCTCTCTAGCCATAACTTCAAACCTAATTTTCTTGTTTTTTTGTACTATTAAATCTAAATCAGCTGGCTGGTATGTTATTTCTAAGCCCCCTATCTCGCAAGTTTGTGTTTCTGGTGGTTTAGAGAAGAAAGTTCCACAATTATTTTCATCCCAACAATTTCTTGTTTGCATTCCTGCTTCACATTTTCCCCATTCGCTGCAAGTCCAATTTTCTTTACATTCTTGTTGTAAAATACAAGCTCCAGAAGAACATTCATAAGCTTCTCCCCTGTCTTTGCAATCTTCTATAACACCCCACTCTAAACAATCATCAGAATCATAATCTCCACATTCTTCCACTTTACTTCCTGAACATCTTTTTTCTCCAACAACACTACAATCATTAGAACATCCTCCATCATCCCCGTCCCCTGAAGATTCAACACTTAAACTTCTTGTTACAGAATATTGAGAATTTCCATACTCATCTTCACACCAAATTTTCCAGTTATAAGTTCCTGTATTTAAGGAGTAAGTTATTGTATTTGTTTCTGTTTTTGATATGCTTGTTGAGTTTTTTACATAATTGTTGTTTATATAAAGCTTACATATCTCCACATTGCTTGAATCTGAAACATTAAATTTAAAATCTACACTTACTGGCATGCTTGAAGATTGAATTGTTGAGCCATCTCCTGGGCTGATAGGAGTGATAGAAAGAGAAGAGGGGGGGCTCCAACTCGTATCAATATAAAAATAAACTTTATTGCTTGTTGCATTATTTCCTGCTGTGTCGTTGCATGTGAATTGGATGTAATAGTTATATAAGTTAGTTAAACCTGCGGTATAATTAAAATAAGTTGAGTTATATTTAGTTAGATATTGAGAATCACTAAATACCCATCCTTTA
>CAYZDX010000058.1:0-3914 GCA_964477565.1 Candidatus Woesearchaeota archaeon
ATATGATGTAAGGGAACCTAAATCAACTTCTTTTGGACACAACATCCCCTTTATCTTGCTTGAAATATTTTTCTCTTCTCCAGCTCCAATAGATTGGTCTCCTCTTATTGGTCCTATAGTTCCGTCATCTTTAACTGAGAAATAACCGCATAATAATCTTGGGATGTTTTTAGGAGGGCACCCATCTGGATGTATATACTTAGGAAGGTCTTCATCTTCTATACCATAGTCAGCTTTCCAAGTAAATTCAGAGCAAGGTTGGTAATTTTGCTTATCCTTACTTAAACCACACCTCATATTTTCTAATGAAGTTTCTTTATCAGAAAAAACAAAGCTTTGTTGATTAAACTGATTATAAATTGCCATAATATTTCCCTGTTTATTTTCATCTTTATATTTTGTTTTAAATTTATTATCATAACCCTGATAAACCACTCCTATGTTATTTTTAGATTCATATTGAAATGTTGGTTGAGAATTAGACATGCACTGTCCTTGATAACCTCCCTGCTTAGAAGTTTTTATGCATACAGCTTTTTCTTTTCCAGGAGGATTACATTGTTTATGATAACACCCATCATCGTTACAATCTTTTTTATTTTGCCAGAAACTTGAATCTTTATCATTATCTACCCCATCGCCACATCTTGGTAATGGTGTTATGCAGCTTGCGGTTTCAACTATTTGTTTACCAAAACAATTAATATTTCCAAATTCTGAAGAAGGACCCATTTCTCCACACTTTCCAGAAATCCAGTCAAAAAAACTTGAGCATGGTTTAATTCTATAACCGCCAAAATAATTTTCTACACAGTCTATACTGTCTTGCTCTTGATTTTCTATGAATATTTTTTCTTCTGCACAAATTTTTCCTTTTGTACATTCAGCAACAGAAACCCATTGCGGTTCTTTGTATTCTTTTCCAAATAATTTTTTAATTTCAGGGGGAGATAAACATTTTATTATTTTATTGTCTTTGCATTTAGTCCATCCGATTTGGTAGTAATTGCCAAACTCATCTTTTTCTGTACAGGAGCCATAAATTTCTGGACTAGAAACAACCATCCCTGTTGTTTTAATAGGAATTATTTTGAATATATTAAACAGAGAGATTATTAAGAGAACAATAAGTAATAATAAAATTATCCTTTTTTTCATAAATGTTTATATGAATTTTTATTTATAATATTTGCTATTTTATTTAAGTTATGAGCTAAAATTTGTTAAAAAAATCTTATGGAATTGTTTGCTTTATGTTCTCTCCAATAATTCAATTGGCATTTTACCTAGTTTTACAAATTTATATGGGATTATTTAAAGATAAAATTAGAAATTTGGGGCGACATTAATTTCTTTTTCAAATCAATAATTTTAATTGAGCTCAGAAATATTTATATATCTTGCTTTTTTTAGTTAAGTAAGATGAAAAAAGGGTTTATATTAATTGGATTTATTATTTTCATTCTTATCTATCTAAATACTGTTGCAGGAGAAATAATGTTATCTCAGCCAAATTCAATTTATAATTTAGGAGACAATCTAGAATTTTCTGCAGAATTTATTACTGATAGCCAAGGGCCTTTTAAATTAAATTTAAAATGCGGAGATAGTGAAGTGAATTTAATTAATACAAGGGATAAAAAAATTGAAATCAGCTTGCCTCTTTTAGAAAGTTCATTTGTCCCTGAAGATTATTTAAGTGGTGATTTCTCTGGCATTATTGGAGAGTGTTTTATTTTAGCAAAATCTCCACAAGAGCAAGAAAAAAGCCAAAGTTTTGAAATATCTAATAAAATTAATATTGATTTAAGTTTAAATAATTTAACAGTTGAAAGTGGAGAAGAAGTGATTTTAAAAGGGACAGCAATAAAAGAAAATGGAAATGCTGTTGAGGGATTTATTGAAATAAATTTAGAAGAGACAGAAATAAAAAGCGAAGCAAAAATTTCAAATGGAGAATTTGAAGTTCATTTAGTCTTGCCCCAAAATTTAAAATCAGGGAATTATGTTTTAAAGGCAATTGCTTATGAAAAAGAAAACGAAAAAACAAATAGGGGGGAAAAGAGGGTGACGTTATTTGTAAAAAGCAAACCTTCTAGAATAGAAATAGCTATATCAAAACAAAGTTTAAAACCTGGAGAAAATTTGACTTTTTCTCCAATAATTTACGACCAAGCAAATGATAAAATTCAAGGAGAGGTTGGAATAAAAATTTACGACATCTTTGATAATGTTGTCTTTCAAAAAGTAGTAAAGACAGGAGAAGAAGAGTCAATTAAACTCGAAACAAATTCTTCTCCGGGATATTGGAAAATTGTAGCTAATTCTTTTGGAATAGAGGTAAAAAGATTATTTTATGTAGAAGAATTAGAAAAAATTGAGTTTATATTAAAAAATGGAACCTTAATCATTAAGAATGTTGGCAATGTGCCTTATGAAAAAGCTGTTCAAATCTCAATTGGCAATTTTGTTGAAGTTAAAAACATAAATCTTGATATAGGAAAAGAAAAAAAATTAAGATTGATTGCGCCAGATGGAAATTATGACATAAAGATAACTGACGGAACTAATGAAAGAGTGTTTGAATCTGTATTTTTGACTGGAAATGTTATTGGCATTAAGGAGGGCGGAAAACTTGCTTCAATTTATATGAGATATCCAATTATTTGGTTATTTTTTATAGCACTCTTGGGTTTGTTCTTGCTTGTTTTAACAAGAAAGGTTGTAAAGAAAAAGTTTTATGTATCTCCAATTGGAGAAGAAAAAAAAGTAGAAAAATTAGTAAAAGGCAAGGTTGGAAAAATCAAAGAAGAAAATTTTGAAGGGAAAGCAGAACATTCTCTTGTTTTAAATGGGAAACGAGAAGAAGTTCCGTTATTAACAATAAAAATTGAAAACTTAAACAATAAAAAAGATAAAATTAAAGAGACATTAGATAATATTTTTAGAGTTTCTTTAGAAAGTAAAGCAGCTATTTATGAAATTTCCGACTATTTAATTATAATCTTCTCGCCACAAATAACAAAAACTTTTAAGAATCACATATCAGCTATAAAACTTGCACAAAAGATAGAAGAAATTCTAGATAACCATAACAAAAAATTCAAAGAAAAAATAAATTATGGGATATCTTTAAATTCTGGCGAGTTGATTGTAAAAAATGAGGGAGGAAAACTTAAATTTACTAATGTCGGAAATACATTAAGTTTATCAAAGAAAATTTCAGAAATTTCTAATAATGAAATTTTGATGTCAAAGCCTTTTTATGAAAAAGCAAGATCAGAAGTAAAAGCTAAAAAAGAGGTTCGTAAAGGAATTGAAGTATATCTTATTGAAAGAATAATTGAAAGAGAAGCTAATGCAAAGTTCATAAGAGATTTTTTAGAAAGACAAAAAAAGGAAAATTCATGAAACTTTATTTTAAGGATTTAAAAATTATAAATCAAACCGAGAGATATTTTTAATGAAAATTAAAAACTGGCGAAATTGTTTTGAGAAAGAGAGCATAAAATAATAAAATATTAGAAAATCTATTGGTAATTATTTATCTATTTAAACAAAACTTCGTTTATATTCATGAAATCAGAAATAAATTTAGGAAATCTTCCATTAAAAAGTTTCCCTAACAAAAAATGAAAATTTCATTGCTTATCTTTGATTTTGATGGAACAATTGTAGATTCAAAACAATTTTTTTATAAAATCATCGAAAGATACGCTCCGATTTATGGGTTTGATTTAGAATTTATAGAGAGAAAGATTAAAGAAGGGAAAACCCTAAATGAGACATTAAAGGAAATGGGTCTTTCTTATTTTTCAAGAATTGCTGCAAAATTAAATATTTTCTTTAGATTAATCAAAATGACAAAGGAAATTAAAAAATGTAAAGATGCTGAGAAAATTAAAAAGTTAAAA
>CAYZDX010000059.1:0-3892 GCA_964477565.1 Candidatus Woesearchaeota archaeon
TCTTTTCTTATATCTTTTTTCATTCTTTCTACAGCCACCTCAACAGGCACATCTAAGATAAAAACAATATCTGGAATAAGGAGATTAAGGTGCTTTTCAATCAATTTTTCTATAGGCATGCCTTGTGCCCATTGATAGGCAAGAGTGGAGTATTTGTACCTATCAGAAATAACCCAAATTCCTTTTTCTAAAGAAGGATTTACTAATTCTTGTAAATGCTCTTGTCTATCTTGAATAAAAAGATCTGTGAGTTTTTCTTTTTGACTTCTTGGATTTGAATCTTGTTTTAAGATTTCTCTTATTTTTCTTTCTTTGTATGGTTCTCTTGTTATTATAAGATGAAGATGCTTGTCCTGATTGAAGAGATGTTTTGCAAAATTCCATAAAATAGTTGATTTTCCACATCCATCAATTCCTTCAAAAACTATAAATTTGCCTTTCATTTTTACCTCTTTTTTTGTTTTTTATGGCAAATATCCTGATTTGAATTTTTCAATCAATTCCTTTAAAGTTTTTTCTCTCTCGCCTTCTATTTTCCACATTTCTCTTTCTCTTAATAACTCTTCTAATTCTGGAATAATCATCAGGTCTCTTGCCACTTCACTTCTCATTGACTTTCTAACAAATTCTTCTTCATTATGTCTTTCAAAAAAACTTTTTAACCCAGATTCTTCATCTCCCTCAACAGCTCTGAAGTCCTGTCCATAAATATGCAATGACATAGAGAAATCAGCATAACTTCCCACTCTAACTTCTCTTCCCATCATTTCACTTAATTCATCTGCCCATAATTTTTGCCAGAATGTTACACCAATAACATTATCTGCCCAAGCCTTGAACAAGTCCCGAGAACGCCAACTTGTTGTCATATTTAAATAAATAACCCCGCCGTCTCCTTCGATACCCCTCAATTGTATTTCTCTTAAACAAGGCAAATCTGCTTTCATGCGCGTATCAATTTCTGGTAAAGCGGTGGAAGCAACAGCCCTTCTCGTATATGGCGTTTTAGCTACTCTTTCTAAAGCGAGAGCTATTTGATCAAGTGTTCTCCCATTAGATAAAGGATATTCCCTTAATCTTTGACTATAATGATAAGGCCATTCAGTGGCTTCAAATTCCTCTCCCTCTTCGATTTTTTTTCTTAAAACATCTAAACTTAAAATTAAATTATTTTTTACACCCATCATTTCTGCTAAATATTTGCCTCTTTCTGAAAAACTTATTGCTGGAAATCTCGGCTCTTTTAAGGGGTTGGTAATTTCAATTAAAACTCTAGCATCTCTACTTTCAGGGTCAATATAATTTCCTTCTGAATCTTTCCTGTCATATTCTGTCCTTATCCTTAATCCATTTTCCCAAACAGATTTCATTGCCCTATAAAAAGCTCGTGGAATAGAATCAGCAACAACATGCAGGGTTGGAAGTCTTCCATTACTATTCTCTTTTTCCATTTAAAATTTAAAACCCTTTTATTTATAAATAATATTGTGAAGGAAAATATATTTTAAATTAGTAGACTTAACTCTTCATCTCGATTTTTATATTAACAGAACGAGGAATTGGGACTCTCATAATAGCATGCAAAACTCTATCATTTGCTGGCAAATCAATAACCCTCTTATGAATTCTCATTTCAAATCTGTCAAAGCTCGCTTTTCCATCGCCACAAGGGCTTTTTCTTGTTGTTAATTTTAATCTTTTCGTGGGCAAGGGGATTGGTCCAGATATAACTACCCCAGCTTTCCCAGCTATCTCTTTTATCATATTACATATGTCGTTCAATGCATTTATATCCACGCTACTTAATTTGATTCTTACTTTTGCCATGTTCGATTTGTTATTTTACTTCTTCTGAAAAGAGGAAATTTAATTTAAAAAGCTTACTATTTGGATTTTATCTTTTTAAAATAACATCTTTAACATTTTTTGAAAAATTTAAATAATAAAAACTCCATTTTAAAAGATGAGAAAAATCTTGAAAATATTGGTTTATTTTTTATTATTAAACAGCTTTATTCTATTGGGCTATCTTTTTACAATCCAAAATTCTGAGGTTTTTATTTTTGAAAATGCAACCTTAACGAAAGTAATAGATGGAGATACAATAGAAACTTCTGTTGGAAATGTAAGGCTTCTTGGAATAAATGCACCTGAAAAAAATGAATTAGGTTATGAAGAAGCAAAACAATTTTTAAAAGAATTTGAAAATAAAAAAATTTTGCTCGTTGGCTTTAAAAATAAAAATTTTGATAAATATAAAAGAAAATTAAGATATGTTTTTTATAAAGGAGAAAATTTAAATAAAGAATTGTTAAGAAGGGGGCTTGCTAAACTATATTATTATGAGCAAGATTCTTTTTATGAGGATATGGAAAAAGCAGAAGAATATGCTAGAAAAAGGGGTTTGGGGATATGGGAAAAAAGTGACTGCCTGTGTGCTGGTTGTATTGAGTTAAAGAAATTAGAACCAAGAGAGGAATATGCTGTTCTATGTAATAAATGTAACTTCACATGCAATTTAAGTAAGTGGATAATTAAAGATGATGCAAATCATAAAACAATACTTAACTTTTCTTTAAATTTTGGAGAAGAAAAAATAATTTATTTTGAGAAAATTTGGAATAATGACAAAGATAGTTTTTATTTGAGAGACAAAAAGGAAAAGTTGGTTTTGTTTTATAGATACAACAACTTTAAATAGCTTTTCAAATAAAAATGAATATGTTAAATGAAATTTTATTAGCTATAATACAAGCAGCTACAGAATTTTTACCAATATCAAGTTCAGGGCACCTTGCTTTAATCTCAAAATTGGGTGGTTTTGAAAACATTCAGCTTATTGTTTTTTTACATCTTGCCTCTTTGCTTGCTGTTTTAATATTTTTAAGAAGAGAAATAATCAGTTTAATAACATTAAAGAAAAGATATGGGAGGTTATGGCTCTATTTGATTCTCGCTACAATACCAGCAGCTTTTTTTGGATTTTTTTTCAAGAACATAATTGAAAAAACTTTTTCTTCTTATTTCTTTATCTCCCTATTTTTTTTATTTAGTTCTATAATTTTATTTTTAACAAAATTTTCAAAGGAACATGATAAGCTGAATTGGAAAAATTCTTTGTTTATTGGTTTTTTTCAGGTTTTTGCTTTATTTCCTGGAGTTTCAAGGAGCGGCATGACAATTTCAGCAGGACTTTTTAGTGGCTTAAATAAAAAAGAAGCAGTTAAGTTTTCTTTTCTACTTTTCATTCCAATTGTAATAGGAGCAAACTTGTTAGAATTAAAAAACATAACTTTCCAATTTTATTTAATTCCCTTTTTGATTTGTTTTTTATTAAGCTATTTTTTTATTTTCCTTCTTTACAAAATAACTGAGAAAGGTTATTTTTGGATTTTTTCAATTTATAATTTTATTTTATCTATAATTAGTTTTTTACTTTATCTTTTTTCTTGAATATTTTGTTTTTACCAATAGTTTCTTATATAACCAAAGCTATAAGAATTGTAATAATTGCGATAAAAAGGATAGCCAAGATTGTAATTATTATATGTCCTAAAAATATCCCGTGAGGTATAATCATTATTTGGCCTATTATAAGGATAAGAAGGATAATATCTTCTCCAGCTTACTCCTCCTGTCATGTATGTTGGCAAGTCTTCCTCATATTTAAAAGAGTATGTTGGGGAATTCCAAACATGAATTATTGTTACTGTCCTGTCCTCGTCATCAATATCATCAATAATTCTCCATGCTTCATAGTTTTTTGAATAATATTTGTTAACTCTTTCTTCATAATTTGAACCAGCCAAAACATTTATGGATAGAAAAATTAAGAATATTGTTATGAAAATAAAAAATTTTATTTTTTTCATATTTTAAATATGTCAAAAAA
>CAYZDX010000060.1:0-3761 GCA_964477565.1 Candidatus Woesearchaeota archaeon
TCTTCAGATATCTTTTTAGCTTGAATTGCCTGCAAAATTGTTTCAAGAATATCAAGTGTGAATTTTTTCTCTATTTCTTTTTTTTCTTTATTTAATTTAACTGATAAGTCAGTTTGCCATACTGTTAGCATTTTAGCTATTAGTTCTGGTTTATTATAAACTGCTAATAATTCATTGAATTCTTCTATTTTTCTCTCTTTTAACAAAATTTTAACTAGTTCCTCGTGCAAACCCCTTCTCCTTAATTCATTTTTAATTTCGCTCCTTAATTTTGGAAGAGATTTTTTTGCTTGGTTTATAATGTCTCTAGAAATATGTAGAATTGGTAAGTCAGTTTCAGGATACATTCTAGCTTTTCCTGGAAGAGGCCTTAAAAAAGAAGTTTTTCCATTTGGCAAGGCTTTTCTTACTTCTGCCTGACTTTTTCCTTGTTTTATTAATGATTCTTGCCTTTTCGCCTCTGTTTCAATTGTCTTTTCTATGAGTTTAGGTTCTTGAACCCCTTTAATTTCTATTCTTTCTCCCCATTTTCCATCTATAGAAACAGATAGATTTACATCTTGTCTTATTGTTCCTATTCCTCTTTTAATTTTACAAGCCCTTAAAATATCTCCTATTTTCAAAGCCACTTCTCTTGCCTGCGTTCCTGATTTAATTTCTGGTTTTGTTGCAATTTCTATTAGGGGTATTCCAAGTCTATCAAGCCTGTAAGTTACATTATTTTTTTCTTGTTTTATAATTCTTGCAGCATCTTCTTCAAGGCAAATACTTTCTATGCTAATTTTTCCTTCTTCTGTTTCAACATAGCCATTTTTAGCTATTAATACAGTCCTTTGAAAACCAGAAACATTGCTTCCGTCAATAACTGTTTTTCTCATTATTTGAGTATAAGGCAAAATTTCTGCATTTAAAAGCAAGGAGATTTGTAAAGCTATTTTTAAAGCTTCTGGGTTGAGGGGGTGTGGTGGCTCTTCATCAAGTTCCACAAGACAGGTATTATCATAATACCCCTCATAAACAAATTTTCTTTTCCGAGAAGCTTCAAATTCTGCAGCAACATCAATCTCTCCTGTTTCTCCTGCTACTAAGTGCAATTCTCTTTCTATGGTATAATCTGGCTTATCTTTTCTAAGTATAGAAGGGCAGGAACAAAAAAGTTTTTTAGTGTCAAGCTGTTGATGTATTTCCAGACCTGCTTTTAATTCTTTTTTTGACATAATTAAGAAAAAGAAAGGTGATATTTAAAATTAGTGATTTAAATTAAACCCAATGTTTTCAATTGGAGAATTATATCTCTTTCTTTTAAACTGACTTTATGTCCTTTTTTAACATCTGCTTTAATTCTTGATATAATCGCTTCTAATGTTGGCTCTTTTCCTTCTTCTATTAAAGCATTTTTTGTTTTTCTATATCTGTTTTGAGTAACATATCTTTCATATTCTGACATGTTCCTAGTTGATTCAACTTTTTCAGAAAATTCTGGATGTAAAATCTTAACAAATTCTTGATTTTGATAGTCTTTAATTACTAATCCTTCCTTTGTACTTTCTCTATAATCACTTTCTTGGTTTAATAGTTTTTCTAATTCTCCCATAGAAACTTGGCCCTTTTTCAAAATTCTTAATATATTAACTTTATTCTTGGAGGTTCTTCTTGGGGTTTGACAAATCTCAATCCCCATCATTTCAAGATACTCTAGAGCTTGATCATAGGGGATAAATCTTCTTTCTTCGGTATCGAATAGGTCAATAAAATAGAATCTATCCATATTCTCTTGGTTATATAAGATATTGTGAAAAGCTAACCACTCTCCATAAATAATAAAATTAGGGTCTAAATTTAAACTAGGATA
Organism: Candidatus Woesearchaeota archaeon; assembly: GCA_964477565.1. Taxonomy (GTDB): domain Archaea; phylum Nanobdellota; class Nanobdellia; order Pacearchaeales; family GW2011-AR1; genus CAYZDX01. The sequence continues at coordinate 1,853 of CAYZDX010000060.1, forward strand.
ATTACTAAAATACTTCCCAACCCATCTAACAAAATCTTTAAACCAATGAACCCTATCGATAATTCTGTTTCCTTCAAGGAAATTACTTCTACTTCCAGGAATAATTCTTCCTCCAATATTCCTTATTTGACAATTTCCACCATCAATTTTTTCAAAAATATAAACAGGACTCTTTAGAATTTCTGGTTTAGCTTCAATATAGGGTATTCCAGGATATTTTATAAATCTTGCTTGAGGCATTTTAGTTAAAAATTTTATTTTGTGGAAAATAAAGAAATTCCGGAAAAACCATACTCTTTAATTGCAGTATTAATCATGTCTCTAATGTGATGATCAGATGTCAGGACCACCACATAGGAGGGGATAAATCTACCCACTCCCTTTTGGACGTTTATTAATGAACTAAGTTCTAGTGCTCTTCCAACTAAATGATAATCTGTGTAAGATATCTCTCCAGGATTTTGAGAATTTTGTTCTAATCTTTTCGCTATACTGTAGGCAGCGAATTTAAGTTCATCTCCAAATTTTTCATCATAACTATCAAAAAACCTTCTTGATTCCTGATAAATCCTTTCAATTCTATGCATGGTTTTATTTGAGAGTTCTTTAGTATGGCTATTTAGATGAGTATTATTATGGATACGACATTCTTCAAAAACCCCTTGAGGAATAAAGAGTTTTGTTTGTTTATCATAAATAAAAGGCTCTCTATATCCCCCTGCTCTATACCTATGTTCTAGGTCAATTATTGCACTAGTATCTAAAACAATTGCTGGATTCTCTCCAACAAGATTCTCTAAAAAGCCCCTTCTTCTTTGAGGACTTTCTCTAAAGATTCCAATGCCCATTCTTCTTAAAATTTCAAAAAATTCCAATATTTTCATATCCAAATAAGACTAAATTTATTTTTAAACCTTTCTATTCTTAACTACTAAATAGTTACAAATAGATTAAAGGTAATCTAAAAAGTTTTAAAAACAATTTTCTCTTAAAAACTTTATGAATAAGAAAGAGAAGTTAGATTTAGAAAAAACTCTACATCCAGTTCATAAAGCAAAAAGATCTTTTGGACAGCAAGCAGCTGATGCTCTTACTCGGTTTGCTGGCTCATGGACTTTTATAATCTCCTTACTTATTTTTATGGCAATATGGATGACAATGAATAGTTTGATGTTAATTTATAGGTGGGACCCTTATCCTTTTATCTTGCTCAATTTTGTTTTGTCATGTTTGGCAGCAATACAAGCTCCAATAATTTTAATGAGTCAGAATAGAGAAGCACAAAGAGACAGGTTGAGAGCAGAATATGATTATAGAATTAACAAACGAGCTGAAGCTGAAATTCAAGATATTCAAAAAGATTTAGAGGAGATAAAAAGACTTATAAAGCAAAGAAATTCTTATAAATAAAAGGAGGTAAATTTAAATAATGGAACTGAAAAGAATTGGAGTGTTAAGTTTAGGAAAAATAGCAGGACTTTTTGGAGTAACTTATGGCTTGTTGATAGGGATTTTGCTTTCAGTAATTTATGCGAGAGCGGGGGATATTCCTGGAATAGCAGAACAGTTGAGCATATTGAACCAGATAGGTTATTCTTCAATAATAATTCTTCCTTTAATTTATGGACATACTCTTTAGTTGTTTCGTTATAATTTGAACGACTAAAAACAACTTTTATTTTTTTGTTATTATTTTTTAGAAAGGGTAATTTTTGTGACAGATCCACTAAAACTTTAAAATTATTTAATTTGTGATTGTTAATAAATCTATCTGAGTTATTTATTTTAAATGAGCCAGATCCTTCCAGAGCGTAATAAAAAATATCTTTAGCTGGTAAATAAATTATCCCAAGAACTGGCTTTTTATTTGATATTAATGCTATATTAACAGTAAATTCATCATTTCTTT
>CAYZDX010000061.1:0-3651 GCA_964477565.1 Candidatus Woesearchaeota archaeon
ATACTTTGTCTTTGTTTTCTTGCTTTTTCATTATACCATAATTTCATTAAATCATAATCAACATCTCTTAAATTTCCTATGCTCTCACCTCTAACACAGCAAAACCATACCTCTCCTGTTGGGTCTATTTGAGCAGAAGCAATTCCAGCATAACAAGGTATAACCTGTGTTTTTTCTCTTAAAATTTTTTGGACAAGTTTATAATATTCTAATCTAAATGCCTGTTTCAAATTAAGTTTTTCTTTTTCTAATTTTTTTATTAGGTAAGAAATTGCTTTTGAATATTCTTTAATGTCTGGTGTTATATTATTTTTGAGATTATCTAACTCCGCCCTATTTTCTGCTATCTCTGTTATATAATTTTTAGGTTTTAATTTTTCAATCTCTTCTATGATTTGTCCGATATTCTTAAAATTAAATTTAGAAACAACAGTATGAAAACTGACATCAAAATTTTTATAATTTCTTTCTAATTTTTTTAATTCTTTATAAACTAACATTGCTTTATCAAAATTACCTTTGACTCCTCTTATTTCATCATGTTTTTTTCCTATTCCATCTAAAGAAATATTGATGGTTATGTGGGTTTTTGCTTTCTCAGCCAATTTTAGAATTTCTTTTACTTTTTTTACTATGCTTTTTCCTAACAAACAATTTGTTGGTATTACAATTGTTTTAGGTTCACAATATTTTATAGCATATTCACAAATTTTAACAATATCTTTATGTAAAAAAGGTTCTCCTCCAGTTAAAATTAAAAGATAAATTTTGTTTTTTCCTATTTTTTTAAAGATTTTTTCAAATTCATCTAAATTTAGTTCATTTTCAAAATTTCTTTTTTTCCATATATTACAGGTATTACATCTGCTATTACATCTATAAGTTAATCCTAATGTTAAATTCATAGGAAAAATTTTTGGAAAACCAAAGAGGTATTCTAATTTATATCCTGCAAGTTTTTCTATCATTTTTATTATTAATTTACTTTTTTTGTTGTTTTTGCTATTTCCCAAACATAAGGATTTTCTTTTTTAAAATATATCTCATAAAAACCCTTTATTCTTGAATAAACTTCGATTATTGCTCCAATAAACAAAGCAAAAATGGTTTTAATTGAGTTTTCTTTAAAGATATATCTTAAAGTTAATTTAAAAATTCTTGTAATATTAAAACTTTGGACAGAATAATTTTTTTCTTTTTCAAGAAGTTTATGTCCGATATAGATTCTCTTTCTTTGTTTTATTAGGTCTTTAAAAGTTTCTGCCCCATGGTTATAAACTATTGCATTACTAACCTGCTTTTTCTTAAAACCTTTTTTTGAAACTTCAGCTTCAATATAAGCTTCATCAACTGCTGTTTTTTCTGACAATTTCGGGCAAAGAAATTTTTTAAAGGCTATCATTTCTCCAAATCTTGGAAGTTCATTAGATATCCACCACCAATAGTGTATTATCCTTCCAAGAAAAGTTGTTTTAGGATTGGTTGGAATTGCTCTTGCTCCAGTCATTCCAAGTTTTTCATTTTCAAATAAAGGAAGGCAAAGATTTTCAATACAATTTTCTTCAGGTATGGTATCTCCAGATTCTATAACTACCACTTTATTTTTAGCTTTTTGTAAAAAAAGATTTATGGCGGAAGCTTTTCCACTTCTTTCTTTTTCTATTATAAGTTTAATTTTTCTATTTTTTTTAGAAATTTTTTTAACTATCTCATTAGTCCTATCAGTTGAGCCAGAAGAAACTACTATTATCTCATTTATCTTTACTTTTTTTAATTTTTGATTTAATAAAGAATTAAGAAGTTTTGCTATATTATTCTCTTCATTATAAGCAAAAACTCCTATACTAACATTGTTTTGCATTTTAATCAAATTATTGATTTGTCTTTTTAAGTTTAACTACTTTATTATTCTTTTAAACAATATAGATAGCTGATAAAATATCAGAATTAGTTTGACTTCTGTAGTCTAACATCAAAACAGCTTATGATAAATTTGTTGAGAAAAAAAGTTTTGTCATCAAGAACCATAGACTAGGAATTCTTCTGCATTAAAGTAGTATTTGTATAATTAAATTTGTATATAACTAATACCGGCTGATTATTTTGATAATATGCTTTTACAGGGATTAAAGTTTGGTTATGCTCTTGAGGATATGTGTAAAGCCAAGAGGGGTGTTTTTCAAAAATAGATAGAACAAGATAAGTTGGTTTGATTTTCTTAATCTGCTTTTCGAAATCAGTGAGATTTCTTTCTGGTTGATAAACTTTTCTTTCTGCATAATATGTATGTTGTGGTTTTGACATTGAGATTATTATATCCTGGGGATTGGAGTTTTGTTTCAACCATAGCCCTGAATCTTTAATTTCTTTATAGCTTATTTTTTTCAGTTCAATCATGGTATTTGCTTGTTTTATTTGATAATATGCTCCCAAAATTAATACTAAAATTATTATAATCAAAGCAATACTTTTCTCATATTTTTTAAGCCACTTTCCTACTTGCAACAAAGCCCTTGAAGTTAAAATAAAAAAAGGAGGAAAAGACATTATAATATATCTTGGAGACATCATCCAAACAAAAACTGCATGATAAATAAAAGGAATAAACCACCATAATAATAAAAATACCTCTTTTAGCATGTTTTTATTATTCTTAAAAATTAAATCTAAACCCAAAATTAAATTTAAAAAATGAATTATTATGCCAATAGAAAAAAATAAAAGTAAAATCCATCCAAAATATGCCGGCATAAACTTAATATATTCCAAAATCCCTTCTGGGCCCATTATATGTTCAAATCTTGTTTCTCTTGTTTTTCCTGTTTCAACATCTTTACACCAACTTTTTGAAATACATAGGAATCTTGTTATTGGATTAACATGTTCTGTGAAAAATATAAAAATAAAAAAAGAAGACATAACTAAAAAAATAAGAAATGCTGATAGCCATAATTTTTTATTTAAAAATATTTTAAATTTATCTTTAATAAAAACAAATAAGGGGAAGACTGCAAACATAACCAAAGTTCCAGCTCTAGCAAGAAAAGCTAAACCTAAAAATAAACTAAACAGCCATAACATCTTAGCTTTATCTTCTTCTATATATCTCCAGAAAAAATAAACTGAAAACAAAAAAAGAGTTAGGGTGGGAATTTCTGTCATCAATCTGCAAGAAAAGAAAAGATGCTGCCAAAAAATTGTCAAAAGAAAAGAGGAAATTAATCCTACTTTTTCATTATACATTTTTTTTCCTATAAGATACATGGCAGGGATTGCTGCTATAGAAAATAAGAATTCTGTAAATCTTAATGCTACTTCATTAAAACCTATTTTCATTAAAAAAGCCCAAATTAAAGCAAGTAAAAAAGGCCTACGAGGATTAAAAGGATAATAAAAACTAAATTTTCCAGCTATTCTTTTGGCATGATTTAAATAATCCCCTGCATCCCACCATATTGCTTGGTCTAAAGTTTGTAAGAAAAAATAAAAACGCAAAATAATAGCGAAGATAAAGATGGCGAGAAAAATTTTATTATGTTTATCAGACCACCACCCTTCCCACCACCCAACCAATTTCTTTTTCCTCTTTTCCAATATATCTTTTGACATTTTCTATTTTATAATAAATTAATATTTTTATTTGTTTTTATT
>CAYZDX010000062.1:0-3626 GCA_964477565.1 Candidatus Woesearchaeota archaeon
GTAGATGTCCGAGAATAAGAGTTTTAATTTTCTTATCTAAACATTTAGGGAAAGACTTATGCCCATGTAAAAAAACTACATCCTTTTTTACATAATAATCTTTAACTTTCAACTCCTTTCTCCTAGCTAAAGGTTCTAAAATAGTGTCATGATTCCCTTTAATTAAAATTATTTTTTTCACTTTGTTTTTTAAAAAATCTAATAAATCAAGAGTTTCTTTCCACTCTTGTTTTAAAATTCCAGAAAACTCATGCTTTAAGTCACCTAAAATTATTACTTCCTCCACCTTTCCCCCACCAATTTTTTTGAATATTTTCTCCAAATCAGAAACAACTTGCTTAAACTGAAATCTTGGCAAGAAAACTCCTTGCTCTTGTAATCCCTCTTCATAACCTAAATGCAAGTCAGCCACAACTAGAATTTTTTCTTTTTCTAACCACAAAGCTTTCTCTATAAACTTCATTTAAAATAATTATCTCTTAATTTTTTACAGATTTTGTTTATTTAAAACAATTTATTAAATTTAATTCTTTTTATTGCATCTTAATATTGTGGGGTCTTTAAATAATACTCAGATACCTCTTTTCCACAAATCCCACAAAAATATGCAATTAAACTTTTTTAGGGCAATATCCTACAATAACTTTTTCAGGTTTCTTATTTCTTCCCAGAGCCCCCACTCATAGTTTTAATCTTAACTTTTTTCATTTTACTCAACCATCTCTCTAATTTTTTCATGAATCCTCCTTAAAAACTCCATCTTATCTTCAATTTTTATCAAGTCTGCTCTTCCCTGCATTATCAAATTTAAAGAAAACGGAGAAGGTAAAAAAGATTTTTTGAATTCAATTTTTATCTTACCATCCTTTAACCATTCTAAAACTTTTTTAGTATTTTCTAAATCCATTACATCCTCCATAATTTCTCTTCTTGTTTCTTGTAAAATAGGAAATTCTTTGCTTAGCCTCTTTACAGCACCTAAAATAAAACCACTTCTCATCTGTTGTTTCCCAGCTGATTTCCTTCTACCTTTATATGTTCTTAAAATCATTAATGAACGGACAGCATTATGCCTAAATCTTCTTTTAAATAATTCTGTTCTTTCTACAGCTTCTTTTAAGACCTCCTCAATATTTGCGCTATTTAAAAATTTCAAAACTTTTTTTATTTTATCTTCAGAAATCTTTTCTCCGCAAAGAAAAAAACCATTATCATTTATACCTATTTCCATATCCCTCCCTCCTGTCTGTCCTAATAAATATCCAATTGCCCTGCTTAATGCATCATTAACACGCCTTCCAAATAAAGCATGAAAAATCCAGTAATCTCTTTCCCCTCTATAATTCTCTATAATAATCTTCTTATTGCTCGGCAAACCCAAGTATTTATACTGTAATTGTAAATATGAAAAAATTTTTTCTGCAACATCATTATTAACATAACAAAATCTCTTGATAAAATTCTTTATTTCCTCTTTGCTTTTTTTTGTCTTTAATTTTTCCTCTATTAAACCCCTAAAACGAGAGATTTCTAAAGCTAAATCAAAACTTAATGGCAACATCTCAGAAAACCAAGAAGGTATTGTGGGAGGCCTATAAACACTCGCATTTACATAAATATTCATTCCTCTTGTATATAAAAACTCATATTTTTGTCCACCTAAAACAAAAACATCTCCTGGCTTTAGTCTTTCAAGAAAGCCTTCATCTATCACCCCCACTTTACTTCCTTTTTTTCCTTCACCCCTTGCTATTACAACATTTACATAAGATTCATCAGGTATTGTTCCTATATTGGTCATGTAAATTACCCTAGCAAGCCTTCCCCTTTTCCCAATTTCTCCTGTTTCTGGATCATACCATATTTTACCATAAACATGTTTATTTTCCAAAGCATATTCTCCTGAAAGATAGGATATAATTGATAAAAATTTATCCCATTCAAGATTACAGAAACAATAACTTTTTCTTATCAGAGAAAACATTTCTTTTATTTGCCATCTTTTTTGTATTGCCATACCATAAACTTGTTGAGCCAGAACATCTAAACAATTTTTAGGAATCTGTACTTTATCAATTTTTCTCTCAACAATCTGTTTTTTCATTACACTACACTCAACTAAATCATCCCTATCTAAAACTATAAATTTTCCTTTAGCTACTTCATGTAATTTATGGCCTGCCCTGCCTATTCTTTGTAAAGCTCTTGCTGTGCTTTTTGGACTTCCTAATAAAATAACAAGGTCAATATAACCTATATCAATTCCAAGCTCAAGAGAGGTTGAAGAAACAACTACTTTTAACTTACCTTTCCTTAATCTTTCTTCAATGCTAAATCTATGCTCTCTTGAAAGAGAAGAATGATGCGCTCCTATATCTTCTAAATATCTTTTTGGAAACATTTCTTTTAAATGATGAATAACCCTTTCTGTAGCACTTCGAGTATTAGTAAAAATTAAAGTAGTTTTATATTTCTGTATTAAACTATCGATTAACTTATAAAGAGAAGAATGCATTTCTAAACCACTTGTCTCTACTAAGTCAGCTACAGGTGTCAAAACTTTAACATCTATTTTTTTCTCAAAATCAACATCAGCTATTAAACACTCCCTGTCTTTATCAATACCTACTAAAAATTTTGCTATTTCTTCTAAGGGGGCTATAGTAGCTGACAAACCAATTCTTACTGGCTTGATAATTGACATATCTTCTAATCTTTCTAAACTTAAAGACAAGTGAACACCTCTTTTATTAGCTAATGCATGAATTTCATCAACAATAATAAATTCAACTGCCTTTAAATTTTCAGAGAATTTTGGAGCATTTAAAACTATTGCCAAAGTTTCAGGAGTAGTCACAAGGATATGGGGCGCATTTTTTGTTTGTCTTGCCCTTTCTTGTTGTGTTGTATCTCCTGTTCTTAAACTAACTCTTATTTTCTGCAATTTCATCCCTTTTTTCTTAGCAATTTCTTCTATTTCTTTTAAAGGTCCAACTAAATTTACATAAATATCATTAGACAAAGCCTTTAAAGGAGAACAATAAACAGCATAAATCTTATCTTCTAATTCTCCCTTTTCAGCTAAACTAACTAAATAATTTAAAATACTTAAAAAAGCAGTAAGGGTTTTTGTACCCCCAGTAGGAGCACTTATTAAAATGTTTTTTCTTTCCCAAATTGGCATTACCCCATATAGCTGAGGCAAACTAAATCTCTTAAACTTTGAAAAAAACCACTCTCTAACAAGAGGATGCAACATTTTCTTTACTTCTCTCTCTTCCCTTTGCCTTGCTTTTTTTAATTTAACTTCTTGTTTTGACATTTTAAAACATAATATAGAAATAACTTTAAAATTTAAACTTACTCTTTATTTAATACTTTTGTTAAACATTCTTATTATTTAAATCACTTTGAGTTAATTATATAAACTTATACCGAATAACTATATTGATTAAAAACCAAATTTTTAAAATGAGATTATCACAAGAAAAAAAAGACAAAATTGCAGAACAAATTTTAGCTTTTCTCTTTCATATTTTTCCCCAATCTAAATTTACTGCTGAAATAGCTAAAGAAATAGCTAGAGATGAAGAATTTATTAAAGCTTTAATGTTTGAGTTAAAAAA
>CAYZDX010000063.1:0-1348 GCA_964477565.1 Candidatus Woesearchaeota archaeon
TAAATTCCGACTCATTTATGAAGAGAGCATTTGCAGTTTATGGATATGGATTAGTTGCTGGATTAATTATTGCCGGAATTTTTTTGGGAGTTCTTTTAATATTGGGCCTTCTTTTTGGTGCATTTCTCTAATTGTAAGTTAAAATTCTAAAGAGTGGTTCTGATTTACAATTGCTGTTTAGGTTTTAGGATAATCTCCATCTTAATGAAGCTCCAAATAAAACAACAAAGCTCTTGAAAGAAAGAGTTATAAATCAATTAATTTTTATTAAGTTATGTTGAATATACTTTTTAATCCAAAAAAAGCTGAAAGACATTATCTTGAAATGTTATTGGTTGGGTTTTTTTATTCTTCTATCTCCCTCTTAATTAGTTTATGGATTTTTTCTGATTATGCTTCAATTGGAATGGTTTTTTTAAGTGTTTTCTCGTGCTTATATGTTGTCCAAGGAGCTTTAAAATTAGAAGAGAATAAAGAAAAAGATTATAATCCCGAATCATGGCTTTTAAAACAGCATTTTAAAATTCTTTTATTTTTACTTTTCTTATTCTTTGGTTTTGTTCTTGCCTTCTCTTTCTGGTCATTTGTTTTGCCTTCTTCAAAAATTTCTGTATTATTTGAGATGCAAAAAAATTCTGTTGAAAGAATAAACCAATTTACTGGAAATGCAGTTTTACCTTCTGCTTTTTTCAAGATTCTTTCAAACAATATAAAAGTATTGATTTTATCAATAATCTTTGCTTTATTTTATGGAGCTGGAGCAATATTTGTTCTTGTTTGGAATGCGAGTGTAATGGGTTTTGTTATTGGAGATTTAGCTAGAAAAACATTTGGGATAGTTGCATTGCCACTTGCATTTACAAAATACTTTTTACACGGCATTCCTGAAATGTTTGCTTATTTAATTGGAGCTTTAGTAGGAGGCATTCTTTTTACAGCATTTATCAAGGGAGATTTGTTAAAAAAAGATAGAGCGAAAAGAATTTTAATAGATTCTTTTGTTTTAATATTAATCTCTATTTTTATTTTAATTTTCGCTGCATTTATTGAGGTTTATATTTCTCCTTTGGTTTAAATTGTTTATTAAATTTTCATAAATAGCTTTCAATTTAGATTTTGTAAATTTCTTCATAAGTTCTTATAAATTTAAAGGTATATCAAAAAGGTAAAGGGGAGTATTAAATTATAAAACTAGAAAATGTTATGATTTACTTTAAAAGAAAAATTTAAAAAAACCTGATTTTTATATTTATAAATAAATGAAAGGAGGTAGAAATGAAAAATAAATACATCGTTACAACAATAATTATAACATTAATTCTAGGAATTTCAGTTGTCTCAGCTTTTT
>CAYZDX010000063.1:1448-3544 GCA_964477565.1 Candidatus Woesearchaeota archaeon
GTTACAACAATAATTATAACATTAATTCTAGGAATTTCAGTTGTCTCAGCTTTTTGGCCTTTTAGTAAAGGAAGTGATTTAACTGGAAAAGTTGTTGATGAAATTGCTTTTAATAATTCAGATTCTTGCACAGATAGTGATAATGGAGTTTATTCAAAAATCCCTGGAGTGGTGAAAAAGATAAGAAGTTCTCTTATTTTTAGTAATACTTACCACAGGGCCGACGTGTGTTCTAAAAATAAGGTAATAGAATATTATTGTGATAAAGGAAAAATAAAGAGAACTACAATAAGATGCATAGCGGGTTGTGAAAATGAAAATTTAACTATTGATGGGGAAGAGTTTATAGTAGGTTATTGTATAAGTCCAGAACCAAGTTGTACAGAAATCAAACCAGGAATAGTGAGAGATGAAACAGGAAAAATATATAAAAGCGGCTGTGGAAAAGGAGAAGAAAAGAATATTTACATAAGATATTCTTGCGAGGGAAATGAAGTAAGAGAAGTAAGAGAGGATTGCTCTGAATTGGGAGAATTTGGAAAATGTACTTCAATAGGATGTGTAGGAGCTTGCAATGATACTGATCCAGAAAACAACAAAGATATTCCAGGGATAGTTATAGCAGATGGCTCCTCTTATCCTGATAAATGTGTAAGAGATGATGAGGCAGTTAAACAATACAAATGTGTAAAGGGACGAGTTGTTTCTTTAAATAGTGTTAGATGTGGTGTTGATAGGGTTTGCGTTGTCGACGAAACTACAGGAGCAGGACATTGCAAAAATAAGGAAGAAGCAAATGAGACAATAACTCTTGAAGGATTAAAGAGAATTGTTCAAAATTTACAAGACAGGGTTGAAGCTTTAGAAGAAATAATTGAGGAACTTGTGAATCAGCAATAAAAAGAAAGCTTGTTTGAAAGATAATTTTTTATAATTTTTATTTTTTTAATTAAATAGGTTCTGAAATTGTAGCCAAAAATCTGCTTGGTTAAATTTTAATTAATGGGTCAAAGAGATAATAAGGAAGAATTAAAGATGAGACGGTAGTTGAATTTCTTCTTAATGAAAAAAGAAATTTATAAAATTGTTCCATTTACAAAATTTAGGAATTGTTGAGTTGAGTCAAGAATAATAAAATTATAAAATTCTAATGTCTTAATAGAAAAATTTAAATACTTTTAAAATACTATTTTTAGTATAAATAAAGTAATTAAAAAGTATCTCTAAAGGATATAAAAAGGATATGGTTGAAATAATTTTTAAAGATAACAAAATACAGAAAGGTTTTAGGATTAAAATTCCAAAAGCTATTGTAGATACTCTTAACCTAGAAGAAGGACAGAAAATTTCTATAAAATTTGACCCAATTAAAAAGATAATAATTGTGGGGGTGAACAAAAATGAAAGAAAATGATTTTTTTGTTTTTGTAATTGTAATTTTAATCTCTATAACAATAATTCCAGCAAATCCAACCATTCAGTTAATAAAAGGAAAGAATAATATTAGTTTTGATTTTGCTCCAAATTTATATGCTTCAGATTTAGTAAAGGCATATCCTGAAATTATTTCAATAAGTTATATTGAAAATGGAAAAAGTTTAGGTTATGTGAATGTTTTTGGAGGTATAGGAAAGGATTTTCCTATTCAAGGAAATGAGAGTTATGAGATAATTGTAAGTAAAAATATAACCTTAATTTTAAGAAAATGAAAATGTTAAAATCTAAAGCCATTTTGGTTGAAATATTGGCATTAATCTTGTTTATTCCGCTAGTTTCAGCTGCCCATTATATTGTTGGTTATGTTGAAGATGCTTTGGATGGAACTGCTGCTAATGGACATACTGTAGTTTTGTGGAATCCTAATAATGGCATTAATGATAATTTAACTGATATTATAGGGCCTTCTGGAAATTCTGGAGTTGATAATATTTATATGATTGATTGTGAATTGTTAAGTCAGCCATGTAAAGTTGGAGATAATTTAAGTGTGAAAGTTATAAATAATGGCGATAATTATATTTCTGAAATTGAAAATGTTACTGTCCAGGGTTTAGGTTATGATGTTGTTGAGAATTTAAGTTTGAATTCACCGCCAA
>CAYZDX010000064.1:0-3538 GCA_964477565.1 Candidatus Woesearchaeota archaeon
ATTTTTACAGCAGTTGGAGCTTCTCCGCCGTGCCATGTGAATTTTGGTCTTATCCTACAAGGATAAATCCTCTCGCTATTATCATCAAGGATTATTGCAGAACCTTTTAAAGCTGGCAACTCATCCATATATTTTTTAATATCAGCTAAAAGATAAGATTGCATTATCTCATTCAAAGCTTTTATGTCAGGCAAGGCAGTTACTCTATGGCTGATTATTATATCTGCTTGGGTAATTGCATCTCTTGCCAATGCTCCTGGCTGTTGAGTCGCAAAAACAAGAGAAATACCTGGCTGTCTTCCTTCCCTCAACAACCTTATTAAGTCTTCTGTCGCAGGAGTTTTTCCCTTATCAGGCAAAAACTCATGAACTTCATCAATAAAAAGCCATACTAAAGGCATTTCCCTCTTCTGTTTAAATGCAAGATAATCAATACCATGTTCAACTGCTTGAATTTCTTCAGTCTTCCTTGCCAAAATCCTCTCAGTAAACAGTTTTCTTGAGATAATACCTATAACTAACGCCCTGATATTAAAAGCTCCTATACTTGAATACATACTCAAATCCAATACAGATGTTTTTCCTGCTTCAATTAATTTTTCTATTGGTGTAGCTTTAACAGAAAAAATTTTCCAAGAAGATACAGCTTCAAAAAGAGATACTCCTGCATTAATCACTTCCTTAGAAGTTTCTTTATCTTTTCTTATCTCTTTAATTATATCTTCTATGTCATAATTTTCTCTTTCCTTTAATCTTTCTATAGCTCTTTGAATCAATACTGCTATGGGTTCTGTAAATTTAAGATTAAAAGTCAGAAGCCAATCCTCTGCTTCTAATTCTGATGGACTTATCGCGAACTTTTCGTCAAAAGGCAAACCTCTTTTTTTATAATCTTCGACAAAACCATAGGGAACAAAAATCTTAACAGGAACTTTTTTAGGTTTTAATTTCCATTCCTCAAGTAATTGAACTTCTTTCTCATTTTCATATTTCATTGTCCAAAAAATACCCATAGTATCAAAGATTAAGCCAGCTATATTCTTCTTTTCTTCTGCTGGTAAAGTTGCAAGCTCTTCAGCAATAACACCAAGAGAATAAGATTTTCCACTTCCACGCTTACCACTAACTAAAACAACGTGGCTTCTTGCTACATCCATATATATTGGATTAGATAAAGAAGTATATTGGCCCATTTTTACATAACCTTTTCCTAAAAAGATAAGGCCTTTCTCACCAAACCTCTTTTTGTCTGCTTCATCTCTCCCTACAATTATATCATATGGCATACAATTCCTAATTATTTATATTTAATAAACCTTATCTTTTAATTCATTAAGGTAAAATAAATTCTTCTCTTAATATTAACTTTTTAAAGAGGAACAAGCACAACATTGTTCTTAATGTAAAACATCTTTCAGTTTTGAGGTCAGCGAAACCGCCTCGTTTAACACTTCTAACTGACACAACCCCCTTTCAGAAAGATTTTTAATTACACTTCTCTTTTTTTCAAAATGCAAGAAAGTAAATGGATATGGTTTAATGGAAAGTTTGTTGAGTGGGAAAAAGCTAGAGTGCATGTTTTAAGTCATGCTTTACACTATGGTTCTGGAGTTTTCGAGGGAATTCGTGCATATAAAACTTCAAAAGGAACAGCTGTTTTTAGATTAAAAGATCATGTCAAAAGATTTTTAAAAAGCTGGTCTATTTTAAAATTAAATAATCCTTATTCTCAAGAAGAATTAGAAAAAGCAATTTTAGAAACTTTAAGAAAAAATGAATTAGAAGAAGCTTATATAAGACCAATAATTTTTTGTGGATATGGCGAGATGGGTTTAAGGAATCTTGATAAAGCTAAAGTTGAAGTGGTAATAGCTGCATGGCCCTGGCCAAAATATTTGGCTGGAGATGCGATTAAAGTTAAAATAGCAGAAATAAAAAGAATTAACCCAGAATCTTTAAAAGTAGAAGCAAAAGTTACTGGCCATTATATTAATAGTATTCTTGCCTCAATCGAAGCAAAAGAAAAAGGTTTTGATGAAGCTTTGCTTTTAGATTTAGATGGGAAGGTGGCAGAAGGTCCTGGAGAAAATATTTTTTTAATTAAAGATAATAAACTAATTACACCTTCTAAAGGCTCTATTTTACCAGGAATAACAAGAGATAGTGTTATAGAGTTGGCTAAAGATTTGGGTTATGAAGTTGAAGAAAGAAAAATAAGATTACAAGAAATTTTTGGAGCTTCTGAACTTTTCTTTACTGGCACCGCTGCTGAAATTACAGCAATAAGGCAAGTAGATGACAAGATAATAGGAGACGGAAAAATAGGCAAGGTTACAGAAAAATTAAAAAAAGAATTTCTTAAGGTGGTTCATGGAGAAAATGAAAAATATGAGAAGTGGTTGAGTTATGTTTAAAAAATCAATTTTTAAAAGCATTTATAAAGTTCTCTAACTTATCTGCAAAAAAGAGGAAAAATGAAATTTGCTGCATTATCTTCTGGAAGTTGTGGGAATTGTTTTTATATAAAAGGAAGAAAAGGCTCATTTTTAATTGATTGTGGAATAAGCTTTAAAAGAGTTAGAGAAAGTCTATTACAATTAGGGGAAAATTATAAAGAATTAAAAGGAATTTTTATAACCCACGAGCATACAGACCATATAAAGGGAATTGATGTATTAGCAAGAAATTTGAACTTGCCGATATTTGCAACTAAGGGTACAATAAAAAATTCTTTTATTTGTTCAGATGAATTCTTAATTAATAAAATAAAAAATGATGAAACATTTTTATTTTGTGGTATGGAAATTTCCTCATTTTCAAAATCCCACGACGCTATAGAACCAATTTCTTTTAAAATCCGGGACAGAGGTAAGGTTTTATCAATAATAACTGATTTAGGTGTTTCATGCAAGAATGTTTCTGATGTTGTAAATGAATCTGATTTTTTAGTTATTGAATCTAATCATGACTTAAAAATGTTGGAACAAGGACCTTATCCTTATTTTTTAAAAGAAAGAATAAAAAGCGAAAAAGGGCATTTATCTAATTTGCATTCTGCAGTATGTGTTTTAGAAAATGGAAGAAGAAAATTAAAAAACATAATCTTATCTCATTTAAGCGAGACAAATAACACTCCAAAAATTGCATTAGATACTTTCTCTGGTTTAATAAAAGAAAGAGTAGATTTAAAACCAAAAATTAGTGTCTCTTGGAGAAATATTCCAACAAGATTATTTACTATTTGAATTTTTTTCTTGCTAACTCTAATCTTTCAGGGGTTCCAGTATCTTGCCAATAACCCCCATGGACATACCCATATAATCTTCCCATTTCTGCTATTTTAGGAAAAACATGATTTTCCATCATAACTTTATTAAACTTCTTATGAAGTTCAAAAGCAATATCAAATACCTCCGGACTTAAAACATAATAGCCAGAGTTCACAAGATTTGAGGGAGCTTCTTCTTTTGAAGGTTTTTCTATAAACCGGAAGATTTTATTCCCCCGAAGTTCCACCACCCCACAAGAAGATACATCT
>CAYZDX010000065.1:0-3509 GCA_964477565.1 Candidatus Woesearchaeota archaeon
AATCAAATTTTTTGCAAGAAAAAATATCAATATAACAATCTTTATCAAAATTATGTAACACTATAGAGGATGTCTTAATAAATTGAAAAGCAGAAAATCCTTCGAATCCTTTTCTCTTATCTCTCCATACCCTCATCTTTCCATGCTTCTTCATTTTAATCACCTTACATACCCCATTTATGTATTCTTTAATTTTCTTCTTTGAAAAATTTTCTTTACAATTATATAAGTCAATTAAAAGCTCATTTCTTCTTTTCATTTTTATCCTATGAAAAAGCATAACTTAAAATTAAAGGAAGGGCAATAGTAGCATCACAGCTTACATTAACAAATTTCCCATCTCTTGACATTTTTCCCCAACTTATCCCTTCTTTTAATTTAGCTCCGCTTGAACCACCATATTCTTCCTTGTCTGTTGTAATTTGTATTCCATAAGAAGCTGGAGTTGAAAACTGCATTGCCTGTTGAATAAAATTTTTTGGAACCCCCCCACCAATATAAACCACCCCTTTCTTTTTATTTTTCCATGCAAAATCAATTAGCTCTTTCATATCTTCAAAAGCATCTATGGCAAACTCTTTTCCTCTAACTTTATTTCCCCAAATCATTAAGCCAATACCAGAATCAGCAAGAGCAGGACAAAAAATAGGAATTCTTTCCTCGTAACATTTTTTCAATATACTCTCATCTTTTTTCACTTTCAACAAGCTACCAATTTTCCACAAAAATTCTTTTATTGTTTTGGCTTTTTCTAATTCTCGCCAATTTTTCTCAAAAAAATCCTCCAAGCTTTTATAAACTTCTGATTTCATAAAAACATCATAAATCCTATCTATTCCTTTTTTATTAAGTTCAAAATCCTCTGCAAATTCTGAACCTTGATAATGCTTTCCTCCCAATGCCTCAATTAAGTCATGGGTTAAATTTGCTCCTGTACTTACAAACACATCTGCCTTATCAAGTAAATCAATTATAATTTTTTTCATTCCTGCGGGAACCATTGCTCCGGCCAAGCCAACAAAAATCTTCACATTTTTATCTTCAAACATCTCTTTAAGGATTTCTCCTGCCTCTCCAATCTTCCTCGCCTGAAAACCCATTCCTTTCATGCTACTAACTAACTCAGAAACTTTCATATCATTATTAATTTCTATATGATTAATTGGTTTTAAATTGTCCATTCTAGCATAACAGCTTAACTACCATCTCTCAATCTTGGGAGAAAAGTTATTTATAAAATTTAATTTTGTAAAATTAATATAAAGGGGCTTTAGTTTTATCTTACTTGAATTAAATAAGAAGAGGGTGTTGGAAATACAATTATGGAATCTTAGCATCATCTTCCTTGTTCCCAATATGCTTGGTATTTTTAACATTTTTGTTTAATGATACCCAACCTTTTAAAAGGAAAGATTCATTTTAAAAATGGAATTTTAATTCTTATTTTTAAACTTAACTGACCAATTTTTCTATCCTTTCTTTAAATTTAGGTAAATCTTCTACATTTAATTTCCCTCCAGCTGCATTTTTATGTCCCCCAGCAGTTGCATCTTCAAAATTCTTTATAATCTTCTCAGCTATTTCTCTGATATTCTCTCCTCTCAAAGAGATATTTGCCTTTGTACCCTTAATGTAAGCCACAATGATAATCTTATGGGGATATCTATAAGACAACTCATTTGCTATATCTCCACTTAATGATAAATCTCCTCCATATTGAAAATATAAAACCTTCTCTTTATCAAAATTTCTCGCCCTCTCTATTAATTTCTGATACTTTCTATTCACCTGATTATATCTAAATAACATATGATTTTTCGGGGACTCATTTAAAATTTCTCTCGGATCTTTTATCTGTAATAGATATTTAATCATTCTTACAACATTACTTGTCCTATCTTTTAAAGCAAAATTCATTATTCTCGTAATCTTGCCAATTTCAGTTTCATATAAAATTTCAAAAGCACTTTTCGTTTTTCCTTTTATCAAATCTGGATAAAGAGCCTTAAAATCTTCTAAAAAATCAGGAAGATAATTATCCCCTATACATCCTGCCAACGCAAGCCAAATATCCTCTTTTTTCTGATTTATTTGCCAAGAGAGATAAGTTACAGGATGATTCCTATTAAATTCCTTGTTTGGATTATAATACTTTAAAGTAGATGGAATAAAATCTGAAGATTCCAATTTGCCCCCAACCTCCCGCACCACCTTATTTTCTACATCATGGTGATCTATCCAGATTAAAGGCAAATTCAACTTATCAATTTCTTTTAAAAAACCCTCTGAAATAATTGGCTTATCAAGAACAAATACTGAGTCTGGATTTAATTCATAAAGTTTTCTTGAATAAGAAACATTCAAGTCAGGAAAACTCTTTATAGAAACCCCTTTTCCCCTACCAATATATCTCGCCAACAGCAAAAAACTGCATAAACCATCAACATCATTATCAAAAAAGAAAAGAGGATTGCCTACTCTTTCTAAATAATTTTTAATCTCTCTTACTTGTTCTTGAGTTAGCATTAATTTTCATAAACCATTAAGTTTAAAATATTTTCTAAAATCTACATTCTCTCCAAAATTGCTATCCTCTTCTCAATAGAAGGATGTGTTGCTGTTAATCCTGAAATCCTCTTTCTTAAAGGATCTGAAATAAATAAAGGACTTACTGCTCCAGAAACTTTCATTTTTTTAGAATCTGATTTTATTTTTTTTAGAGCCCTAATTAATCCAGTTGGAGTTCTTGTAAATTTTACTGAAGAGGCGTCAGCTGCGTACTCTCTTTTTCTTGATATAGCCATTTGAACCAACCACACAATAATCGGAGCAATTATCGCCAACAAAATTCCAATCAGCAGGAAGATAGCATTTCCTTTTCTATTTCTATTCCCACCCCCAGAAAACCATAAACTTCTCAAAAATATTTCTGAAATTATTGCTATCATCCCAACCATTATCGATACCAAAGTCATGAATCTTATATCATAATGAGCTATATGTGAAAGCTCATGTCCAATAACCCCCTCTAATTCTTGTTTATTTAATTTTTTTAAAGCTCCCTTTGTTACTGCTATTGCAGAATGTTCTGGGTCTCTTCCAGTAGCAAATGCATTTATCTGTTCGTCATCTATAACATAAAGTTTTGGTTTTGGCAAACCAGAAGCAAGACATAATCCCTCTACAATATTATGAAACTGCCTATACTCCACTTTTGAAGCAGGTTTTGCATTTACACTTGCAAGAGCAATTTTGTCAGAATTATAATAAGAAATCAGAACATAACTAATTGAAATTATAATCCCAATTATAAGGATAATAAAAAAATATTCATTATATACTTGTCCTATTACATAAGCAAGAGAAATAAAAATAACAATTATTATCAACATAAGAAAAAAAGAATTTCTCTTGTTTCTTGCAATTTGGTCGTAGAAACTCACATGCTCTTTTATTTTTTTCATGAGAAAAAGAGTGAAAAAGAGTTTTTAAGGTTTAGGTCTATCGGC
>CAYZDX010000066.1:0-1355 GCA_964477565.1 Candidatus Woesearchaeota archaeon
TTTTAAGTTAAGTTCATTTAAAATTTCTTTAATCTTTTTTTCAGCATCTTTCTCCCCTCCCTTTTCCACTAGCATTTCTGCTTCAAAATTATATCCATAATCTTTTATATTTACTAAGGAAAATTCTACACCCTTATATTCATAAACAAATATCTCAGTAGCATAAATAACCCCCAAATGCCAACCAAGAATACTAAGAAACTTAATATATTTTTCAATTTCTTTTTTAGGGAATTTTATAGATATCTCCTCTCTTGAATGTGTACCAGTAAATAAACCTTTTTTTAATACTAGTTCTGGCTTTTTATTAGTGACTCTTAATCTTAAATCAACTTCTTCATCTCCTATTTCTGAAATATCTTTTGGTATCTTGTCTCTAAAATACATAAAAGAAATTCTCCTCTTTGTTTCTTTATATACTCCTTTTTCCTTAAAAAATCTCTTTAATTTTTCAAATTCTTCTTTACTTACCCCTCCGATAAACTCCACTTCAATTAGCTCCCCCATCTTTCTATAAATTTGTTATCCTTTATAAATCTAATATTATTTGCAAAAAGAATTTCTGCAGAAAAGAAAAAATAAAAATAATTTAGAAAAATTTCTTCTCTTATTCTTCCACAACTTCTTTTCCAGACTTTTCAACTTCTTCAGCTTTTTCTGCTTTCTCTTCGTCAGATTCTCTAATTACTTCAATCTTTCCAAACTTTCCAGCTGTTAATTGTAATGCTCCTTGAAAGTCTTTTACATAACCATTAGTTATCTTTACCTTGTCTCCTACTTTCACTTTGTCAATATTTTCGTTCCATAAACTTAAATCAATGCTTCCAGAATCATCTTGGATTTTAGCTGTTGCAACTCTAAGCTGTCTTCCATAACTGTTAAACTCTCTTATTTCTCCAATCTTTTTTATCTCTCCTTCAACCTCTATGTTACTTTGCCCTGATTTTAGTTCTGATACTTTCATTTACATTCCTCTGTTTAAATCATAAAAAAGAGTTTAAAAACCTAACCAAATCCCTCAACAAAATTTATAAACAAGTTCGCATAACCTTTAATATGGAAAAAGAGGAGTTTTTAAAAAAATTAAAAATAGAATTAAAAATTTCTAAAAATTCAGAACACACAATAAAAAATTATATTAAAGCCAACTCTGATTTAATTGAGTTTTGTAAAAAAAATCCAGAACAAATAAATGAGCAAGATGTAAAAGAATATATAGCTGAAAACTTATCAGACAAGTCAAGCTCAACAATAATCTTGTTTTTATCAGCTATAAAATTAGCTTACTCCTCTATTTTAGGAAGAGATATAACAGCAGGAATTAAAAGGCCGAAAAGAGAAAAAAAACTGCCAGA
>CAYZDX010000066.1:1455-3504 GCA_964477565.1 Candidatus Woesearchaeota archaeon
ACTCATCTTCTTGAAGATGGAATAGATATAAGAAAAATTCAAGAACTTCTTGGACATGCAAATCTTTCCACAACTCAAATCTATACACACATTTCAAGAGAAGAGCTCAAAAAAATTAAAAGCCCTCTTGATAGTTTAATGGAAAAATAAATTAGAATTCAAAAATTTCACTACCTGTTCTTTTGCATAAAAAATCTTCAAATATATGTAGAAAAATAAATTCTTCTCTTGTTAACCCAAATCTTCTCAACTGCTCTTTTAAACCATCATAGGATTCTTTTGCAATTTCTTCTATTCTTGTAACTCTTCCATCTCCATTATTTCCTTCTCTTAAAATATCTTCTAACTCTTTTATAAAAATATCTATAATCACCAGATCTTTATGATAAAATTCAGGAAGGTCTTGATAAGGGGAAAATTCTAATCTTCTTGGCCGCCCAAAAAATTCCCTTACCAATCCTTCATTATAAAATCTTGGGTCATATCCAATATGAATCAACTTTGGATATACTCTTTCTTTTATTCCCTCATTTTCTAGGGTACCTTTTGCTAATTGTTCTCTGAGGAATTCAAGTCCTCTTACAATTTCTTCATATATCCTCTTGTTATTCTCCTCTTCTCTTGTATCTGGCTTAATTCTCCAGTCCTGGTATACTCCTACAAATCTCGGTATAATTATCCCTCTGGAATCTGAATCTAAATTTAAGTCATTTAAAGAACAAGCAACATCCATTCTATCAAAATTTCCTTCTGTTATATCTTCGATTCCTCCAAACGCATATTTGAAATAATGTATTTTATCCATTTTTTAACTTATCTTGAACTACTTAAATCAATTTCTATATCTTAAAATAATTTTTAGGATATAATATTCTTAAAATTTCTATAATGAGATATGCAAAGATTTAAATAAGGAGGCATAATCAAATTATAAAGAACTTTCGGGTTCTTTTAAATAAATTTGGAGAAGAAAATGAAACTTTATGTAGGAAATTTGCCTTTTAGTGTTAGTGAAAAAGAACTTTCAGAAATTTTTTCAAGTTATAAGCCAAGTGAAACTGTTTTAATAACTGACAGATATTCTGGAAGGAGCAAAGGATTTGGTTTTGTGACTATAGATAATGAAGAAGAAGCAAAAAAGGCAATAAAGGAAATGAATGAAAAGGAAATTGGTGGAAGGAAAATTAAGGTAAGTGAAGCTAGACCAAGAGAATAATAAGGAGAATTAATTCTGTTTTTTGTTTTTACTTTTTTATTTTTCATAACAATAGATAGTTATATTAAAAATAAAAGCTATTTGAAAAAACTCTTCTGTAAACCACCTCTTGGTCTTTTTTTGGCAATCTTTTATAAATTTTCTTTATATCTTCATAAATTCTCATGCTATCCTCTCTTCTAAACTCTCTTTTTGCTTGTTCATATTCCCTTACAAGATTAAAAATATCTCTTTTATCTATAGCAATCATTAATCCTTTTATTTTCTTATAAAAATACTTCTTACTGCTTGAAGGAAGCAATGGATATATCTCTCTTAACCTCTTGTAATTTTCTCTTGCTCTTTCTAAATCATTTTCTCTAATTGCAAATTTAGAATCTTTAATAATTTCTAATGCCCTAACTGCATTTGGTTCCTTGCTCCATCTTTCAAATTTAAACTTGCCAAAGATAAAACTAATTAAATAAATGAAAACAATAAGCAATAAAACCAAAATCCCATAAAACACAGGACTTTCATCAAAACCCTCAAATATAAAAAATCCAGTAATTTTAACATTTGCCTTACCTAAACTTTCTTCAAAAATAATTGTTTGTGTTTTTTCTAATTCACCTAAACTCAAATCTTTGTTTAAATAATAAATAATTTTTCCATTATTGAGATTATCATAAGAAAATTCAATAATTGGATCTTTTTTAATCACTTTTCCTTTAGTTATGAACTGAATTTCATCAGAATTATCAGCAATTTCTTTTGGTATTACCTCAAGTATCCTATCATAAGAACTATTTTTCAAATTAATCTTCTTAGTCACAAGAATGATTTTTTCCACG
>CAYZDX010000067.1:0-3051 GCA_964477565.1 Candidatus Woesearchaeota archaeon
GCCATGGGATTAAAAGACTCTATAAATTGATTTTCTGCACTAACAGCTAAATCATGATTCCCCATAACACAGGGAATTTCCTCTTGCTCAATAATTTCAATACACTCTCTTGGATTAGCACCATAACCAACAATATCTCCTAAACAAAAAATTCTATCAGCCCCTTCTCTTTTAATGTCTTTTAAAACAGCTTCTAAAGCTTGTAAATTTCCATGAATATCAGAAATTATTGCATATTTCATCTTACTCAATAAGATAAAAGAAAATTTTTAAATTTAACCCACCCTACTCAATCAAAATTCCTGGCTTGCCAGGTTTAGCTTTAATTGTTTTTCCAGTTTCTTTTGCTTCTTTTATTGATACAACACTAATTTTCAAGCCAACTCCCTTTTCTATTTTTTCTCTCGCATTCTTGTAAATATCAACCTCATTAGGGATAGCAAATATTCTTACATTTTTCTTATCTTCCAACTCATTCCTTCCTTCTAATATTCTTTTAATATTATTTATATCCTCTATCAACTTTTCTACTTGCTCTTCTTGTTTTAGAAGCTTTTCATCTATCTTCCCAGCTTTAGGCCATTTTTCCAAACTTATAAAAGTTTTATTTCCTAATTTATGCCATAACTCCTCGGCAATATGAGGGCAAAAAGGACTTAACAACTTCAAGAAATTTTCTAAAGTCTCCTTACTTTCCTCTTGAGAAAAAGATTCAAATAACTTTCTTATTTTAATAATCGCGAGATTATAATCTAAATTCTCGATATCTTCTGTTATCTCTTTTATCGTCTTATTAAGCTTGCTTTTAATTAAATCAGAAGATTTTCCAATTTTAACATTTTCAAAATAATTTATAATTTTCTTCATAAACCTAAAGCCGCTTTCTATTCCCTTTTTGCTCCAATTTCTCGGCTTATCTGGAGAAGCTAAAGATAATAAGAAAAATCTTGCTGTATCCATTCCATACTTTTTTGAAACTTCATCAGGATTAATAACATTGCCTTTAGACTTAGACATCTTAACTCCTCCTTCTCCTAATAACATTCCCTGATTAAACAATCTTATAGCTGGCTCGTCATAATCAATCAAACCCAAATCTCTCAAAAATTTTGTATAAAATCTAAAATAAATCAAATGCATACAAGCATGCTCCACACCCCCAATATAAATATCAATCGGCATCCAGTATTTTACTTTTTTCTTGTCAAAGATTTCTTTATCATTTTTAGGGTCGCAATATCTTAAAAAATACCAACTTGAATTTACAAAAGTGTCCATAGTATCTGTCTCTCTTCTTGCTTCCCCACCACATTTTGGGCATTTCACCCTAACCCAATCTTCAGCTTTCTCTAACGGATTCCCTTCTCCAAATTTAACTTTTTCAGGCAATTTAACAGGCAGCTGTTTTTCTGGAACAGGAACTACACCGCAAGAATCACAATAAATTATAGGAATTGGAGTCCCCCAATATCTCTGCCTACTTATCAACCAATCCCTTAACTTGTAATTTATTGTTCTTTTTCCCAATCCTTTCTTTTCAATATAATCTGAAATTTTCTCTTTTGCTTCCTCGCTATTTAGCCCTGAAAATTGTCCTGAATCTACTAAAATCCCTTCTTCAGTATATGCCCTTTCCATTTCTTCAACTTTCAAATTCCTATCTTTATTTTGAATTACAATTTTTATAGGAATATCATATTTTTTAGCAAACTCAAAATCTCTTTGGTCGTGAGCAGGAACAGCCATCACCATTCCAGAACCATAATCAGCAACAACAAAATTTCCTGCCCAAACAGGAATTTTCTCTCCAGTAAGGGGATTTTCTGCATAACTTCCAGTAAATACACCTTCTTTTTCCATTTCTTCAAGCTCTTTTTCTGAAACTGACTTTAATTTTTTCAAGAACTCCTCAACCTCTTGTCTTTGTTTTTCTGTCACAATTTCCATAAGCTGAGGATGTTGAGCAGAAATAACCATAAATGTGACACCAAAAATAGTATCTGGCCTTGTTGTAAAAATTGGCCAATCCTTACCATTTATTTTAAAATTAATCTCAATCCCATAACTTTTACCAATCCAATTTTTCTGCATCGCCCTTATCTTTTCAGGCCATTGTTTTAAACTATCAATTTTATCATAAAGCTCTTCTGCATAATCAGTGATTTTCAAAAACCATTGTTCAAGATGTTTAATCTCTACGTCAGTATCTTCATGCCTCCAACATTTCCCATTAACAACTTGTTCATTTGCTAAAACTGTCTTGCATTTTCTGCAATAATTCACAGCCGCTTTTTTTCTATAAGCCAAACCCTTTTCATACATTTTTAAAAAAATCCACTGGTCCCATTTATAATAGTCAGGATCATGAGTCATAATCATCCTATCCCAATCATAGCTCAAACCTAATTCTTTTTGCTGCTTAATAAAATTTTTAATTGCTTTTTCTGTATATTCTTTTGGATTTACTCCTGCTTTAATTGCAGCATTTTCGGCAGGCAAACCTAAAGAATCATAACCCATAGGATACAAAACATTAAAACCCAACATTCTCTTAAATCTTGCATAAATATCTCCAATAGTATAATTTAAAGCGTGCCCCATGTGCAATCCTGAACCGGAAGGATAAGGAAACATTTCAAGAACATAAAATTTTTGCTTCCCCGGAACTTCTTTAACCTCAAAAACTTTTTTCTCTTGCCACTCTCTTTGCCATTTTCTTTCTATTTTCCTAAAATCAATTTTTTCCTTTTCCATATTTTAAATCTGAAGAGATTTAATTTAAACTTTTCTATACCCTCTCTTCAATTCCTTTTCTTCTATCTCTCAATCTTCTCCTATTTAAATAAGCTCTATAAGCTTCTCTTCTCATTCTTTCATATTCTTCTAAATCTTCTTCAATTCCATTTTCAAATTCTAAATCAAATTTCCCACTTCTCACTAAACCATGAAGCCCTCGAATAGTATATCCCCTTCCACGAGCTTCCCACCCCCCACTTCCATCAACCCTTTCAAAACGAGAGGGTTTTAATGCCTGATACTCTTTACAAAAAA
>CAYZDX010000067.1:3061-3502 GCA_964477565.1 Candidatus Woesearchaeota archaeon
CCACTTCTCACTAAACCCCAAATACCTTTTATGCCATATTCTCTCCCATGAGGTTCCCAGTCTCCCCCCTCACCAAAACGAGAAGGTTTTAATGCCTGATACCTCCTACAAAAGAGATTTGTAGAATTTTCTACTCTAACAATTCTCCTTGCTTCTTTTTCTTCTTGAGTTTTGTTTGTTCTTTCCATTTTCTTATTTTATTTATTTCATAGTTCTTGCAGCCCTAATTTATAGTAAAATTCACATCCCAGAAAAAATGAGATGTGAAATTATAAGATTAAGACCACAAGAAGCAAAGCTACTAATATCGGCAAAACAAATATTTTATTAGTAGCTTCCATATGTAAAGTATAAAATAATTATTTATAAATTTTACTCATACAAGATTTTGTAAAGTTATCAGTTGGCAGAAAGAATTCCTATTTTCTAAAGAAAAATTTA
>CAYZDX010000068.1:0-3453 GCA_964477565.1 Candidatus Woesearchaeota archaeon
TTGAAGATTTAAGGAAGAAAGCAAATAGATTCTTGCGTTGTTCTAATAAATGTTGTTATTGGAAATATCACTAGATGATGAATCAAATAAAGGTATTGCAGATGTAAAAGCATTCAAAGATTAATATCCCAAAGAGATATTATTATACGCAACAATAGCATTTACAGAACTATCAATAGATATTCCCACAAAAGGATTATTTAAGAATTCATTGAAAGGGGTTATATTATTTTTAAAAAAAATCAATAATCTTCTGTCTTAAATGTTCACCATGTCTTTGGATTGGCTGAATAATGCATGATAGCTCTTTTTATATTCATATAATCTCAACTAACTTTAAAAACTCAATTTTTATGATAAAAAGAAAATTATTAATAGTTTTAAAATTCAATTTAACTATGCAACATAAACAAGCCACATTAGAGAAGACATTAGAAGAACTTGAACAATATGAAATTAAATCAGATTTATGGACTCGTGTTTGGAAATTTCCTTCAGAACAAAGATTTGAAGTAGCAATACTAGAAAAGATAATAAGTGAGGCTTTAAAAAAAGCAGGTTTTAGTAGAGATGAAATACAGCGTGCTATTCTTGTTTCAGAAGAAGCTCTGACTAACGCAATTAAACATGGAAATAAAAGAAACATAAGAAAATATATCACTTTTGGTTTTTATTTATTCCCTCCAGAAAATGCATGTATAGCTGAATTTTTTTGCGAAGATGAAGGAAATGGTTTTAATCCTGAAAGAGTTCCTAATCCAACAGAAGAAAACAACCTTACAAAAGATCACGGAAGAGGAATCTTTCTAATGAAAAATTACGCAGACGGCCTTGCTTATAATAGGAAAGGAAATAGAATTGAATGGTATATACTCCATAATCAAAATAAGTAAACTTTAAAACCTCTTTTAAATTGTGAATATCATGGCGAAAGAGAAAATTAATATAGAAAATCTTGAAAGTTTAAATGTAGGTTTAGTTGGACATATTGACCATGGCAAAACCACATTACTTCAAAGATTAACTGGAAGATGGGCAGATACGCATAGTGAAGAGTTAAAAAGGGGCATAACAATTAAGCTAGGTTATGCTGACTGCATAATTAAAAGAAAGAATGGAGGATATAGCATTGAAGAAGGCGAACCTGTGAGATACATAAGTTTTGTAGACGCTCCAGGACATGAGATGTTAATGGCAACCATGTTATCAGGAGCTGCAATGATTGATGTTGCAATTCTTGTCATAGCTGCAAATGAAGGAATAAAACCCCAAACTCGTGAACATTTGATGGCATTGCAAGCTAAAAGTGTCAAAAATATAATCATAGTCCAAAACAAAATTGATTTAGTTTCTAAAGAAGAAGCACTAAAAAATTATAAAGAGATTAGAGAATTTATTAAAGGAACAATAGCTGAAAATTCTCCAATTATTCCGATTTCAGCTCAACAAAATGTAAATATAAATAAAATTCTCGAGGAGTTGGTTAAAATAGAAATACCTAAAAGAAATCTTGAAGCAGAACCAATATTTATTATTGCTAGAAGTTTTGATATCAACAAACCTGGAACAAAAATAGAAAATATTCGGGGAGGGGTTTTGGGAGGAGCATTAAAACAAGGAAGATTAAAAATCAATGACGAAATAGAGATAAAACCAGGCATTTCTGAAAAAAAAGAAAATCAATTAATTTATAGAACAATAAAAACAAAAATTTTAAGCATTTATAAAGGAAAATATCCAATAAAAGAAGCAACTCCCGGAGGTTCTTTAGCTTTGGAAACTGAACTTGATCCAATACTAACAAAATCAGACAATTTATCTGGATGTATTGCAGGATTAAAAAATAATCTTCCCGAAGTTTCAAACAGAATAAAGATAAGATTTAATCTTTTTGAGGAGATTTATGGATTAGGAAAACATGAGAAGGTTGATAACATAAAACCTTCTGAACTCCTACTTTTATCAATAAATACTTCTATCACTATTGGTAATGTAATCAAAGTGAAAGAAAATGAAGCAGATTTAAATCTTAGGATTCCTGTAGTTCCATTTAAAGGAAGCAAGCTTGGAATTGCAAGAAACATTGGAGGACATTGGCGTTTAATTGGTTATGGCGAAATCCTTGGCTAAACAAAATAAGAATAAGGAGAAATTGAAGGAACCAAGGATTAAGTTGAGATAATTTAATAGAGCTAAAAAATTAAATTTGAGTTTTATTATAAAAAAGAATTAAAAATAACTTCAATTAATATGATAAGCATCCATCTCGTATGGAATATCGGGCTCTCCTCTTTTTAAAAGAATCATATTGTATCTCTCCATATCTACTTGGTCTCCTAATGGGCGATAAGTAAGAACTTTTCCTATTCTCATATCCTCACTTAATCTTAACCCCAATATATCCTCAAAAGAAGTATTATTTTCTTTCATATCCCTTTCTGTTCTCTCAGGATCATTAAAATATGCTTTAAATACATTATCTTCTCTAACTAAAAGAATAACAGGGAATTTTGAAATTTTCCAGCCAGTCCTCTTTATAATCCCTACATTTAAAACTTCGGCTGGATTTACTTTTATTCTCATAAGAGAATCATTTCCTTTATTTAATAATTCATCTAAACTTTCCCTTCTTGATTCCATTAGATTTATTTTTATTTTTTTTGGTTTATAAATTTATTTATTTTTTAATATATTGTTTTTAGCAATATTAAAAATCAAAATTAGTTGTAGAAAAATCTTGAGGGTTTAAGTTACGTCATTAATCTTTTCAACCTCAGCCACTTTCACAACATCGCTAACTTTATCTCCCTTCTGCAATCTCACAATTTTAACCCCTTGTGTTGCTCTTCCCATCACTCTTATGTTCTTTAATGGCATTCTTATCACCATACCTTTTTGTGTTGTCAATATTATACTATCATTATCTTTAACACTTACACTCGCCACAACCTTTCCTGTTTTTTCTTTAACTTTAAGATTAATAACACCCCTTCCTCCTCTCCCCGTCAATCTGTAATCCTCTACCTTACTTCTCTTTCCATAACCATTTTCTGTAACTGTAAGTATTGTTTCTTTTTCTGGAATTTCTAAACCCACTACCTCATCATTTTCTTTATGAGAAATACCCCTAACACCATAAGCAGCTTTTCCCATCTCCCTAATATCATTACTATTAAACCTTATAGCATAACCTCTTGCTGTTACCAACATAATTTCTTTATCTTCTTTTATAATTTTAACATCTATTAAATTATCATTTTTTGGAATGTTAATTATCCTAACTCCAGTACTCCTTGGTTTTGAAACCTGTTTCAATGCTAATTTTTTAACTTGTCCTTTTTTTGTTGCAAAAATCAAAAATCCAGAAAAATCTTTAACATTCATAATTGTAGAAATTCTTTCTTCAGATTTTATTTTTGTCAAGTTAACTAATGCCTTTCCTTTCCCATACCT
>CAYZDX010000069.1:0-3349 GCA_964477565.1 Candidatus Woesearchaeota archaeon
GCTCCAAAGCTTTTATTCTCTCTTCCACAGAAGAGGAGAAAGGCTCAAATTTTCTCCTCACTTCATCATCTAAACTAGTTATAGTTATGCCTACCCCAACTTCCTTTAATTTTCTCAACAAATCAACATCTCTTAAAACCAAAGCTGATTTTGTTAATATAGAAACAGGAAATTGTCTTTCAATTAATAACCTCAATGCTTTTCTTGTTAGTTGATATTTTCTCTCTAATGGATTATATGGATCTGTAACTGAACTTAACAATACCTTTCCTTTTTTTGCCCTTTCTAATTCCCTACTTAAAACTTCAGGCAAATTAATTTTAACATCGCAATAATTTCCCCAGCCTTCATTATGCCCAGTGATTCTTGACATAAATTTTGCATAACAATACACGCAACCATGAACACAACCAGTATAAGGATTAATAACATAATCTGTTTCTGGTAGTTTACTCCTTACTAGAATTGATTTGGCTTTTACTTCTTTAAGTTTGGGTTTCATTTTTAAATTCCCAAAATCCCAACTTCCCTCTGGCTTTTATAGGTTTTATCCTTTTTATATTTTTCAAGATAAAACCATATCTCTCCAAACTTTCATCTGCTAAATGTAAATTTTTATCTTTCTTGAACTCTTCAGAGTCTTTATATTCTTTAACATTCACTAACTCAGCTTTTCCAACAATAAATCCACAAGGAAGATCCTCAAAACCAAATTTTTCCATAGCTCTTTTATCAGGAATCTTAGAAGAGTGAATTAAAAACTTGCCTCTAAACTTAGTATTCCATTTCCTCAATTCAATTTTTTTCTTACCGCGTAGAATTAATTCAGCCCAAGGTTGTTTTATAGATAAAGTTTTCATTTAAATTCTCCAATCTAATTTTTTTTCTTGTTTTATCAATAAAAGATAATAAGTTCTGCCTTCATCATATCCCAAAACTTCAGCTAAAATCTGTTGAGCTGCTTTTTCTAGATATTTAGTTTTCATTTTCCTCTCTCAATAATTTTTCTTTTAACATATCAACCCTGTCTCTTATCTCCTGAATAACTTCCCTTATGTCATCTCTTAACTTCAATCTTTCAATACTCCCCAAATCGATACTTATAAAACTTAAATTTGACAAAATTTTTTTCCTTATCCTTTTTTCTTCATCCCCAAATTCCATTTTCACTCCATTTAATTTTATTTCCACACTCGGGGCAGACATATGCCTTTTCTTCAACATTAACTTCCATATTGATTTTCTTGCCTTTTTTCAAACATTTTCTACAATACATCATAAATTATTAATTTGAAACATTCTTAATAACAAATTTATCCTGTTTTCAATAGCCTGAATAATCAAATCAATCTCTTTCCTTTTAACCTCTCTTTTAACATTTTCTAATTTTCTCTTAATCAAAATCAAATCCATAACTTTCTTATCAATAACTTTAATATTTTCCATGCAAATTTAAATGCAAACAAATATATATTTCCTTTTTTCTAAAGAATACTGAACCATTCAAAATTTTAATGAAACTGAAAAATTCAGGCTAAAAATACTGAAATTGCTGAAACAGAAAACTATTTATACTTAAAAAGATAGATATTTAAGACTAAGGGTAAAAATGCATGAAACAGCCCAAAAAATAATTGAATTATTTAAAAAAACAAATTCAGAACTCTCTACTTCTGAAATATTAGAAAAAATAGATAAAAGATACAGCGAAATAATAAGGAATATAGAGAAACAACCAGAACTAAAAAGAGAAAAAGCAAAACTGCATAGAAAAATTTTACACCATCTTAACAAACTTACGGAACTTAATCTGCTTACACTAACAAAACATGGAGAAAAAGGAGAAAAATTTTTCTCTCTCAACTTATCAGATAACGAGGAAATAATTGAAATATCTCCAAACTATAAAAAAAGAATTATAATATCAAAGCCAACAAATATCTCCCTACCAATAGAAGGATATGAACAAAGAGGCATAGTTAAAAAATATGAGCCAGCAACATGGATTGACAGATTAAATTCAGTAGTTATATTCTGCGAAAATATTGAAAATCTAAAAACCCTTTATAACAATTTAATTGAAAACATCTTTTCAGTCATAAATGATGCAATAGACTTGGAAAATTTTGAATATCTCATAAACAAAGAAAATCCAACTGAATTTCTTGACAATATAAAAAAAGAATGTGAAGATTATGGAAAACATTTGAATTTCACAATAGAAATCTCAAAAATCAAAAACAAAGAAAATTTTTTCTCTTTTCTAGAATACATAACAAAACATAACCAACAAAATTTTACAGTAATTTTTTCTTGTTTTCCAGAAGAAATTGATGAGAATTCCAAATTATTTATAAAAATAATAGATGCATATTCAAAAAATAAAAGAATATTATATATAAAAAATAAAAAACTTCAAAAATCTCCTGCTTTTATTGGAATTTCAGGACCCTACTCATTCCTCGACAAAGAATGGCAATTCATAGAAGATTTGAAAAAAGATGTAAAATGCCTTGCTTGTTCTCAATCAAGTGTTATTGTAGATGTAAATAAATTTTACCAATCTTATGGATTAAACACAGAAAAATTTTCCCAGCTAATAATGAACATTTCAAAATCAATTTTTACAGCAAACTCCATCCAAAGAAGAAAATCAGGAGAATATTTTAGAACATTAAAAATTTTAAATAAATCTCATGAAACTGACTTTTTAAGTTTAGCAAGAAATTATATAAGGTTCTGGAATTTCGGCTTAACTCAACCAAACATTAAACAAGATTTTGTATTTAATATGATTAGCGAGGTAAAAAAGAAAATAGAAAAATTCACTTCTGCAGAAGAAACAATCTATAAAAGCTGTGGGATGGCAACGAGATTCAGGATAGCTTTATCTTGCGCTTTTATTAGTGAGGGCTTAAGTCCAGCAAAATATCTTCATCTTCCAATAAAAAATTTAGATGATTTTTATAGAAAAGAACTCAAAAAAGAATTATTAAATAGAGAAATTATCAATGAACTTTTTGATGGTGGGAATGAAGTTACATTTTATTATAGAGGAATTATAGATCCTGAGGGAATATTAAGACAAATAAAAACAATATTGTTCAATTTTAAAATTCCTCTTTTTAATTATAATTTTAAAAAAATTAGTGGAGACCTAAAACTCTTAAGTTTCTTTAAAAATGGAAATAATAGCTAAAAATGTCTTAGATGGTTGGAAAAAATCCCTGGAGTTTATCTATAAAAACGGGAATGATTTTATAGATAAAGATAATAGAAAATGCAGGGAAGTTCTTAATTTAATTTTAAAAATTCAAGATTTTAAGGACATTAAAAAACCAATAGAAAT
>CAYZDX010000070.1:0-1332 GCA_964477565.1 Candidatus Woesearchaeota archaeon
TTTGCTCATTTCAATTATAGCAAATTTTCTAGCTAAGAAATTATAAATCTTAAACTGCTCATAAGTTATTTTTTCTTTTAACTCATTATCTATTAAACTTTTTTTCTCATTTTCTAATTCATCTATTTTGTTCTTTATTTCTGATGCCAACCCTTCCACATTACAATTACATTCATTTCCACCATTATTAAGAATACATAAAATCACGCATCTTTTATTTTCTTCGCTCGTTGCATTTATTTCCCTTTCCATCTCTTCTCTAAATCCTTTTGCCTCTCCAACCAGACTTTCAACTTGCTCTCTTGATTCTACAGCTTTTTCTTCTATAGCTTTTTCAACATTCATGTCAGATGTTATTTCCTTTTCTATGTTTCCTAATTTAACAACATCTTTTACACTTTCAATATCAAGCCAACATTTCACATCTCTATTATCACAATAACCAACTTCTTTCCATCTCTGCGGCTCTGTATTTTTTCCTGGATTCTCACTTGAACAAACCCTTACAATTCCTTTTTTATCTAAACTTGGCTTAATTGCCTCTTGAACTCCCTCTTGAATATTTGGTTGTAACAAGGAATAAGCTGAAGGGGTTCCAGAGATGCATTCTTCTTTTGTGCTTACTCTTTTTTCTGCCTGCTCTTTATAATATAAATCAGAAACATAATCTAAAGCAAATGATGTAGAAACTTTCTTGAAACCACATTCATCTTTTCCATTAATCCTAACACATAATTCTTTATATCCTGATGGGGCAGTAAAGTCTTTTGTTTTTGAAACATAACCACTACGCGGTATGTAGCCTGTATCAACAACCATAACTTCTGGAATTGAAACATAAGCAGATTCTGGAGGATTTTTTAAATAAACCTGGTAATTCACTCCTTCATCTTTTCCAGCATAAATATGATAATAGACTTTATATTGAGAAGTTGAAGGGACAGTTGCTTCTGTAAATGGAATTTCATCAAACCATGCATGGAATTGAACTGGTGAATCTGGAGTTAACAAGTTATCAAAAAAATCTTTGTTTGTAGGATATCTTGCTGAAAAGAAGACCTTACAAAATTCTGTCCCTATTTCTCCTGTTGTTCTTGCCTGAAATGCTTTGTATGCATTAATTGCATACTCATTTTTTATATAATCTACTGAATTTTCAGCATTTGTCCAAGCTTCTCTTAAAGTAAGGTATTCTCCTCCCCCCTTCATTCCCTGCCCCATCATTCTTTCCATTAAAGTTAAGAATGCTCCTTGGATTATTGGGATTCCTTGTCTCCAAAAAAACTCGCATAAATAAACAGAGTGAATCTCGTCACAAATTCCAATATATCT
>CAYZDX010000070.1:1432-3295 GCA_964477565.1 Candidatus Woesearchaeota archaeon
CAATCAGAAATTGGCATGAAGTCAGTGCATCTTTTCTCATTAACAGGAGACATATCAACAAAAACTTGTTGACCATTAATTTCAAAACTTCTTCTCCCATAATTTCTATTTGCTATTTTTATTGCATCTTTTGCCTTTCTTATTAATTCGCCTGAAGCGTCAGAAGTTAATCCTAGAATACTAAATTCCCTATCACCTCTACGATAGGTATTATAATTAATATATGTTTTTTCATCATCTATATCTTGTATTCCATCTTCTCCTATATTTGCAATCCAAAATCCTTTTAAATTTCCTGAATCCTCATAATCAGACTCATCTACAATTACATAAAATCCAGAAACTTCTCTTTTATTATCATCCCCCCTTAAATTAAAAGTTCCTGGTATAGGAACTATATGAACTCGTCTTTTTCTTTTCCCTGACTGATAATACTGAACATTCAAATTTTTTATCCAGCCTCCGGCTCCAGAATATAAACCTTTTTTTTCTCCAGCCTCTCGAGTCTCTTGTTCTATTGCCTTTCTAATTCTTGTTTCAATTTCTTCAAGTTGGCTTTCTAACTCTTCCCTCATACCCTCACTTAAACTTCCTGAAGCCTGAAGTTTTTTATATAAAATATAATCTCTTAAATCTTCGAAATTTGCGTTTTGTAAATTTCCATTATCACTACTTGGAAGATATCCCACGTATCTTCTTGTAAGCTCTTCCTTAACTTTTTTTAAATCAACATTTCCTTTTTCATCTTGATATTGTTTTTGTAAATCAATTATTTCTCTGTTAAAAGATTCTAGTTCCTGAGAATAAGTTTTAACATCATCTTCTATTTGTTGGCTATATTTTTCAAGACAGGCATCAAAATCTATTCCTTGTTCTTGACTTTCTGCTTGGCATTTTTTATACCAAGTTTTCATTACTTCTTGTCTTGCTGCAGCCTCACCTTTTGCTCCAGCAATAAAATTTTTAATAATCAAATATGTTGAGGTAGCGAAACATGCTCCTTTCCATGCTTTAACAACATTTCCAAGATTATTAACTATTTCTTCTAATTCCTTTATGTTTTTGTTTAAATTGCTTATTTTTTCAGCAGCTTTTTCTGGAGTTAAGGGGAATGCTCTTTTTTCTATTCCTATTGCAACTGAAAAGTTTGCCTCAGAATATTCATTTGGTTTATGGGCTGTTAAAGAAACTTTTGCAACTTCATCAATATTTATACTATCAAGGATTATTGAATAGCTTGTTTTTTCAGGATTTCCAACCCTTCTGCTCCTCTCTCCTTCTTTCAAAGAAAGCATTACTATCTCGCTTCCATCTCCAACACTGCCAGGTTTTTTTTCATTCTCCCCAGAAGGAGTATATTTTACTTTCACATAATCTTTTCCTAATTCTATTAACTGAAATTTTGATAATGCACCATTTCCATTTTGCTGATTTGAAGAAAAAAAATCACCTTCTTGTATTTGTTTGGCATCTTCGCTATCCTCCACTGTATCTCCATTAAAAATTTTTATTGTAAAATCTGCAGAAGCTTCTTCTTTTTTTGGCATTTCTACTTTTATTAGTTTTATTACATGTTCGTTAATTATTTCTAATTCTCTTTCTATTGAATCTCTTGCAAGTAATGCTTCATTAAAATATTCTGAATCAGGATAATTTTTAATAAGATTATCATAATATTCTCTTGCAAGATTTTTCTGTCCTACAATTTCTAAGGTTTGTGCAAATTCAGATAATGCATTGTCTGTTAATTCTCCTCCATATTCATTATACATCTCATCTACATATTTTTTTGTTTCTCTTAAAATTTCTTTTAATTCTTGACTTATTTCTTTATCATTAACTTTTTCCCATTCTTCAGTTTCA
>CAYZDX010000071.1:0-3276 GCA_964477565.1 Candidatus Woesearchaeota archaeon
GCTCCCCCGCCAATTCCTTTAAGTTTCGGCCTTGCGGCTATACTTCCCAGGTAGCGCACTCTACGGCTTCCCTACAGCCCCGCAACCTCTCGAGGAGGTCACGAGGTTTAGTGCGCAGTGTTTACTGCTAGGACTACACGGGTATCTAATCCGTTTTGCGCCCCTAGCCTTCATCCCTCACTGTCAGATCCGTTCTTGTAGGGTGCCTTCGCTATCGTTAGTCCAGCAAGGATCAACACATTTTACCGCTACCCTTGCTGTACTCCCTACATCTCCCGGTCTCTAGTCGTACAGTATCTCTTGCCCACTCTGCCCTTAAGGAGCAGAATTTCACAAGAGACTTGCACGACAAGCTACGGATGTTTTAGACCCAATAATTGTGGCTGCGACTTGGACCGCCGGTATTACCGCGGCGGCTGGCACCGGTCTTGCCCAGTCCTTATTCGTCAGCCTTTTTACAGCTAACAAAA
Organism: Candidatus Woesearchaeota archaeon; assembly: GCA_964477565.1. Lineage (GTDB taxonomy): Archaea > Nanobdellota > Nanobdellia > Pacearchaeales > GW2011-AR1 > CAYZDX01. The sequence continues at coordinate 471 of CAYZDX010000071.1, forward strand.
GTCTCTCTATACGAGAGACACTCTGGCTCGCTCTGTCACGCTTGCGCGCATTGCAGAAGATTCCTAACTGCTGCACCCCGTAGGGCTGGGACTAGTGTCTCAGAGTCCCTCTCAGGGCCCCTCCGCTAAGAGCCCTTACGGATCGTCGGCTTGGTGGGCCATTACCCCGCCAACTACCATAATCCGCCGCAGCCCCATCTTCAGGCGTTGCCTTTCAGAGATAGCTCCTTCCAGAAACTATCTCCTATCAGGTATTACCCTCAGTTTCCCGAGGATATCCCTGACCTGAAGGTAGGTTAGCTACGTGTTACTGAGCAGTTCGCCCTCCTTTCGGAGAGACTTGCATGTCTAAGTGCAAGCCAGATAGCCGCAGCCGCCAGCAGGATAAACTGGAGTTTATCTCCCATTCCAACTGGCAGATACAAGGCCAAACCTCCAAATATACTTCTAGCAAATTTAAATGACAAAGAACTTGCTAGAATGGAGCCTTACATCCATCATACCTTATCAACATGTAAGGTACTCATTCTAGTTAACATTTTTAATAAATTCCTCACTTTATACTTATTTATAAACTTTTTCCTTTATAAATCTTATGAGTGATAGCATAAATTCCTCTAAATAAATAATCTATTTAAAACAAAATTAAAATTGAACTAATTTTATGAGGGAGTTCTAAAATAAAAATTTGATATCTTAGTTACAAATTAATTTAAAAATTTGAGGAACTTTAAAATTTTGATTTTATTAAACAAAACAATTTGTTTTAAAAAAACAACACATTTAAAAATCATCTTTAACATGAAAATAAAATGAAGGTGATGACAATTTTTATGCTTGTTATGTTGTTTTCTTTAGTTATTGCTGGATTATGGAATTCTTTTCCTTTAATTAAAAATTCTGTTCATTTTATCCTAGACCCTACAGCTGGTTTTTTACTGAATTATAATTATTATGTTGGAATGTTCATTATAGTTGGAATTATTTCTTTTATAACAATGCTCGTACAGAAATATGGAACAGACCAAGAAACCTTGAAAAAAATGAGAGAAGAGCAGAAATTTATGAGAGAAGAAATGAAAAAATATAAAGATAATCCAGAAAAAATATTGGAGCTTAATAAAAAACAATTAGAGGATATGCCAAAACTTTTTGAGATAACTATGAAACCTTTAATTTACACTTTTGTTCCTTTTGTGTTATTTTTCAGATGGTTTAATGATTATTTTTCAGCTACAGGATTTAAATTCTTCGGTTTTTTATCTTGGATATGGTTTTATATTATTTTATCTATAATTTTTAGCTCTATATGGAAAAAAATTTTAAAAGTAGCTTAGCGAGGAAAATTGTTGAGTGATTAAGTTTATAAATAAAATTTTCTTTTTATTAAAATGGAGAAGGAAAAAATTGAAAAAGAAGAATTTTTATTAAAGCTTAGTAGTTTAGAAGAAGAAGCAAATAAAACACAAGAACAAATTAGTTTGGTCAATCAAAATATACAAGATTTTGAGATTTTAAAAACAAGTATAAAGAATATAGAGGGAAATAAGGATATTCTCACAAGTTTAGGTAAGGGAGTTTTTATAAAAACAGAAATTAAAGAAAAAGAGCTTTTTGTTAATGTCGGTGCAGGTGTTGTTTTGAAAAAATCTCCTTCTGAAACTTTTTCTATAATAGAAAAACAAATAAAAAATTTAAAAGAGGTTAAAGAAGAGCTTATTAAAGAAATTGAGAAAATTAATAAAAACCTTCTTGTTTTAATAGAGGAAGCGAAAAAACAAAATCAAGTTTAATTACTTTGATTTTTTAAAAATTTCTCAAAACTTAAGATACCTTTCTCGCTGATTACAGCTTTAATATATTTTCTTGGGACTAATTCAAAAGCAGGATTTATTATTCTGATTTTTAATTTGGTATCCCAAACCTCTTTAGGATTTCTTTTTTCTAACTCAACATTTTCAGAAAACTTCCATGAATCAGCCACAATATAAACAGGGATTCCATGAGCATAAGAAATTTCAGCGAACATTCCACTTCCTATTTTATTTACTGCCCCCGCCTTAGTTATTGCGTCTGCTCCAATCATAAAAGCTTCGGCTTTTTTCAAACCTTGTTTTCCTAATAAAGCTATTCTCGCAGCAGAATCAACAAAAGTTGTAACTTTAATTCCTGCTTTTCTTAATTCGCGAGCTGTTTTTCTTCCTTGAAACAAAGGGCGGGTTTCTGTATTATACACTTCAAAACTTCTTCCTTTTTTCTTAGAATAAATCAAAGCTTTAACTAGTGTGTTTGAGTGGCAGTGAGTAAAGATAATATTTTTATTTTTCAGAATTTTTAAAATTAAATTATTAATTCTTTCTTGAACATAATCAAATCTCTCGAGAATTTTTTCTTTTCCCAATTTATCAAAATTTTTGAGGACATTAAACAATAGGGGTTCTGTAGGTCTTGCCTTAATTAATTTTTCTTTTGTTTTTTTAGTTGATGAGAGAGAATAAGCATATAGGCCCTCTTTAGCTATTTCTGTTGCTCCTTGTATTTTTACCTCTTTTATTCTTTTGACAATCTCATCAACTCTTTTCTTAGACATAACAAATTAAAAAATCGGGGATATAAAAATATTTGTTTCTTCGGTTCTGTAAACTTATTATTGGTATGACATCGCAATTAAGAGAAGTTTATAGAGCGAGCGGACTATCTTTTGGGGCACGCGCGCTTTTTTGCTTCTTTTTCTCTAATTTTTTCTAAAAAAGGAAATACCCTGAGGGTAGGCTTATCTTTACTTTTTTTCTAAAAAAAGATTTTT
>CAYZDX010000072.1:0-3258 GCA_964477565.1 Candidatus Woesearchaeota archaeon
TTGCGTTGTCTTGACTTGTTAGCCAGATTTCTTTTGCTCCTGCTTTTAAATCTCTTTTAATATTCTCTATAATTTTATCTTGAGAATATGAAAATAAAGAATGTTTAGCTAATCTAGTTAAACAGAAACTACAATTGCCTAAACAACCCTCACTTATTTGTATTATCCCAATGCCTTTTTTTGCAGGAATCTTTGGCTGCAATAATTTTTCCTCATATCTAAAAGATAAAAATTCCTCTTCCTTGTATCTTCCTGTATAAATTTTTCTTATTAGTTTAGGCAAATCTTTTATATGGTGTGTTCCTAAAAGATAAAGATTTGGTTCTCTCAATTTCTTGCTTCTAACTTCTGGCATACATCCTGCAACAATAATCGGCTTTTTTGGATATTTCTCTTTGAGATCAGAAATTCTTCTTTCAATTTTTTTCTCGGTCCTGCCTTTAACAACACAAGTATTAATAACCAATATATCAGCTATTTCTGGATTATTAGTTATCTCTAGACCATTCGCTAAACATAAACCTTTCATAATCTCAGTATTATTTTGATTAGCGACACAACCATAAGTTTCAAAATAGATAAATTTGGGTTTCATATATTACAATATAATAATGCATTTAAAAGAATATTTATAACTAAATCTATGAGGATTCAGAGAAAGAACAGAAGAGGGACAAGAAGAAATAAAAACAAATTTTCAGAATATATTGTAATTTTCGCTGATTTGAAAATGCCTTCTTACATTAACAATAATTAATTTAAAATTATTCTTCTTTTTTTTGCTCAGTTATAAAGAACACCTTATTACTTTTTGCCTCTCTAATTTTTCCTTCTCTTTCATAAACTGCAGTTGCAGATGGTATCTCAAACTTTCCAACTGGAGCCACTTTGCTATAAATAACATACGAGAAAATTCGTTCCTCATCTTTATCTAAAGAGTCAATATTCCACTCTAACCTTCTGTTCTTTTCATCAATTTTATCTGGCTCAAAACTACCAAATCTTTCATGAACTTTAACAAGAGAAGGTATCTTGTCAACAACATTAATTTTTTCTACAAATCTTTTTGCCCTAACTATCAAGGAAATTTTTAAAGCAAACTCTCCTCCTTTTGTTTTCACATATGTTGCTTTTTTCTTCAATATTACATCTGTAGAAGTGTATTTCTGAAAAAGAAAAATAATGGCAAAAATAAAAATCAAGATAATAAATGGGAGTGTCCAGTTTGTTGTAGCTTTTATTGTAAAAGATTCTGAAGGGTCTAATTCCTTTTCGAAATAATAAATAACAGCAAATCCCTCTCTCTCAATTTTTACTGGCTCGACATTAAAAGTTGTAAAAAGTCTTGAGATAATATCCTTTTTAATTTCAATTCTTGCTACAATCGGAAGATTTCCATTATTTATCTTTTCTACAATTAGTTTTGATATTATAATCCCTTCTTTAGTCTCTTTTGTTTCTATGTTCTCTTTTTCAGAAAACTTGAATGAATTTTCGATTTTTTCTTTCACACCTGAAATTAGCAGTTCAGAGGTTAAAATATAAGAGCCCGCCACAAGCTTTTTTATTTTTTCTTTATCCAAACTAACTTCAAACTCCTTTTTTCCATAAGGATTTAAAGAAAAATTTTTAGAAAATTCAAAAAAAGCAGAACTGAATTTCGCACTTATATTGAATGGCAATGCAATTTTATTTTTAACATAAACCACTGCTTTATCATCCTTTAAATTAATATTGTAGGAATTAATGTCCAAGACATCTTCGAGTTTCATTATTTTAATTGTCATTACATCTTCAGTAATGCCTGTTTTTTCTCCTTTTATTTTATAAACAAAATTGAAACTTCCATAATATCTAAATATTGGCTCCTGTGGTATAACTTTAATTTGAATTTTTTTAGTTTCCCCGGAATTAATTGAAAAGCTTTCATTTGGCAGGATATCAACGCCAACTAAACTATAAATATTAAAAATATCACTTTCTCCCAGGTTTGTGATTTCTAAATTGAAAATTGCTGGATTTTTTAATTCAGAAACAACAACATCAACTACTGGCTCTTTTTCAATTTCAATTTGCGCCGATACTATTGGGAAGATAATTAGGAATAAAATTAATGGTATTGTTGCTTTTTTCATAATTAATCCTAATCAAGCCAATATTTAAATTTTTACTTTTCTTTAAGAAGATAACATCATTATCTTGGGATACTTAATAGCTATATAATCTATGAACATTACAATGGCTTCAACTTTCAATTTGTCGGCTTTTATTTTAAATTCTGTTTTGGTTTTTAACCTGATTTTAAGAATTTTTTAAAGATTTTGTTGTTAGCTGTTACTTCAATTCATTTAATGACTTCGTGGATTGTCCGCAACAAATAAGGGCATTCTTTCCTATATTAAGAACTTTCACTGTTTTCCAACAAATATTGCATTTACGAATCTCTAATCTTTCTTACAAAGATTTAGTATTCCTCGCACTGAAGCTCGAAGTAATTCCTTGGATGACTACAGGAAGGACATGCTTCTGGAGGCTCATTGCCTTCATGAACATAACCGCATTTCCTACAAATCCAAGAAACACTCTTTTCTTTTTTGAATAATGTGTTTTCCTCAATTTCTTGAAGTAATTTTTTATATCTTTCCTCATGATGTTTTTCTGCAACAGCTATTGCTCTCAATCTTTCGGCAATTTCTTTGAATCCTTCTTTTTCAGCTATGTCTGCAAATTCAGGATACATCTTTGTATGCTCATAGTTTTCCCCTTGTATTGCTGCTTTTAAATTCTCTTTTGTATCTCCCAAAGTTGTTGGTGTAACTGCCTCAATTTTTATTTCTTCAAGAGATTCATCGCTTTTTTCCTTAAGATTATTTATAAGTCTAAAGAGCCATTTTGCATGTTCCCTCTCGTTTTCAGCTGTAATAAGAAAAATTTCAGCTATTTTCTCAAAACCCTCTTTTTGAGCTATTTTTGCATAAAATGTATATCTATTCCTCGCTTGACTTTCCCCAATAAAAGCTTTTGCTAAATTTTTAATTGTTTCCATTCCTTATTAAAATAAGCAAGATATATAAACATTCTTTTTTCTGGTTTTGAATTAAAAGGGAATAACTTCTCTAAATATCTATAATTATACGATATTATTAAAACAAACTTTCTTTAGGGGATGTACCTATTATTAATTATATTCAATAAATTTCTATTTTATCGTCTATTGACTTAATACTTCCTTTTTTTATAGGATAAGAATTTATCTTT
>CAYZDX010000073.1:0-3206 GCA_964477565.1 Candidatus Woesearchaeota archaeon
TTTTTATTCCAGATGATCAAATTTTTTCTACAACTAATTTTGATTTTGAAACTCTTGCAACAAGATTAAAAGAAATAGCTTTTCTCAACGCCGGATTAAAAATAATATTGCAAGATGAGAGAAAGGGGAAGAAAGAAGAGTTTCATTATTCTGGAGGATTAATTGAATTTATAAAGTGGGTTAATCGTAATAAAGAGGCAATACACAAACCGATTTATGCGAAAAAACAAGATGATGGTATTATAGTTGAAATTGCAATTCAATACACTAAAGGATATCAAACAAATATTTTTGGTTTTGTTAATACGATAAACACTATTGAGGGAGGAACACACATCTCTGGTTTCAAATCTGCATTAACAAGGGTGGTTAATGATTATGCTAAAAAACAAAATATCTTGAAACAAGGCAACTTGACAGGCGATGATGTTAGGGAGGGTTTGACTGCTATAGTTTCAATAAAAATTCCCAATCCACAATTTGAGGGACAAACAAAAACTAAACTTGGAAATAGCGAGGTTAAAGGATTAGTAGACTCTATTCTTACCTCTTTTCTATCTGAATTTTTTGAAGAAAATCCAAGTATTGCTAGAAAGATAGCTACAAAAGTTGTTGAGTCTGCTAGAGCGAGGATTGCTGCAAGTAAAGCAAGAGATTTGGTTAGGAGAAAATCAGCTTTTAGTTTATCAGGGTTGCCTGGAAAATTAGCTGACTGCTCATCCAGAAAAAAAGAAAAAACAGAATTATTTATAGTTGAAGGGGAAAGTGCAGGAGGTTCAGCAAAGCAAGCAAGAGATAAGGAATTTCAAGCAATTTTGCCTCTTAAAGGAAAGATTTTAAATGTTGAAAAAGCCACACCAGTTAAGGTTTTGAGTAATGAAGAAATTTCTAATTTAATAACTGCTATTGGAACTGGTGTTGGAGAGCAATTTGATATTGGTAAATTAAGATACAACAAGATAATAATTATGACAGATGCAGATGTTGATGGACAACACATCAAAACCTTGCTATTAACATTCTTTTTTAGATTTATGCCTCAATTAATTGAGGAAGGTGTAATATATATTGCTGTACCCCCATTATATAAAGTAAGGAAAAAAATAGACCATTATGTTTATAGCGAAGAAGAACTTAAAAAATTAATGAAAAAACTTTCAAATCCACAGGTTACAAGATTTAAAGGTTTAGGAGAAATGAATCCCCAACAATTATGGGAAACTACAATGAACCCCAAAACAAGAATAATAAGAAAAGTTACAATTGATGATGCTGTAGAAGCTGATAGAATCTTCACTATTCTAATGGGGGATGCTGTTGAGCCGAGAAAAAAATTTATTATTGAAAGAGCTCATGAAGCTTTTGTTGATATTTAGAATAAATGAAATTAGAAAATTAAGTTAAAGTGGTAGAAGATAAAATGGAAGAAGAAAATAAGGGAAAACAAGATGAAGAAGTAGAAGGAGCTGAAATAACAGAAGAGATGGGAAAAGCATACATAGATTATGCTATGTCTGTTATAGTTGGTAGAGCTTTGCCAGCTGTTGAAGATGGTTTAAAACCAGTTCATAGGAGAATTCTTTATTCTATGTATCTTTTAGGATTAAAACCAGAAAAACAAACAAGGAAGAGTGCGAGAATTGTTGGGGATGTTTTAGGTAAGTTTCATCCTCACGGTGACCTTGCTGTCTACGACGCTTTAGTTAGAATGGCTCAACCTTTTTCTCTTAGATACCCTCTTGTTCATGGACAAGGAAACTTTGGAAGTATGGATGGGGATGCACCAGCTGCCCAGAGATATACTGAGGCAAAATTAACTTCTATTTCTCTTGAACTTTTAAGTGATTTGGATAAAAATACTGTTAAAATGATGGATAACTTTGATGGAAGTTTGAAAGAGCCCGAAGTTTTGCCAGGAAAGCTTCCAAATTTGCTTATTAATGGTTCAAGCGGAATTGCAGTAGGAATGGCTACAAATATTCCTCCGCATAATTTAACAGAAGTTTGTGAAGGCATAATCAGGTATATAGATAACCCAAACATGACAACAGAACAAATTTTAAAGTATATTAAAGGTCCTGATTTTCCTACTGGTGGTGAGATAGCCGGAAATTTAAAAGAAATTTATGAAACTGGAAGGGGGAGGGTTATCGTGAGGGGCAAGATTGCAATTGAAAAAAAGAAGAAGGAAAGACTTGTTATAACAGAAATCCCTTATCTTGTGAATAAAGCAGATTTGGTCAGTGATATAGCCAAACTTGTTCAAGAAAAAAAATTAAGTGATATAAGAGATATTAGGGATGAGTCTGCTAAAGGAAAAGTTAGGGTTGTTTTGGAATTGAAAAAAGGAGCAGATCCTAAATTTACTATAAACAGGCTTTATAAATTCACAAGACTTCAAGACAATTTTGATGTTAATCTTGTAGGATTGATAAAAGGTAAGCCACAACAACTTACTCTCAAAAAAATAATCCAAGCTTATATTTCCCATAGAAAAGAGGTTGTTGAAAAAAGGACAAAATTTGAATTAAAAAAAGCTCAAGAAAGATTGGAAGTAGTTAAGGGTTTGTTAATAGCATTAAAAGATATTGATGAGGTAATAGAGATAATTAAAAAAGCCGCTAATATAACAGAGGCGAAAGAAAAATTAACAAAAAAATATTCTTTAACAATAAGACAAGCTGAAGCGATTCTTGAGATTCGATTGTCAGCATTAACACGGCTTGAACAAAATAAACTTAAAAAAGAAAGAAGTGAGTTGGAAGAGAAAATTAAAGTTTTAGAAAAAATTCTTTCAAGTGAAAAAGAAATCTTGCATGTCATAAAAAAAGAGCTTTTGGAATTAAAAAGAAAATATGGCGATGAGAGGAGAACAACAATTTTGACAGAAATAAAGAAATTGAAAGAAAAGGATTTAGTTAAGAAAAAACAGGTTGTGATAAGCATAACTGATAAAGGTTATGTTAAAAGACAGGACATCATAACTTATAAGGAGCAGAGGAGGGGTGGGAGAGGAATAATAGGAACAGATTTAGCTACAGGGGACTTTATTAGACAGATAATCGCTTGTTCTACTCATGATTATCTCCTTTTATTTACTGATAAAGGAAGGGTTTATTGGTTAAAAGCTTATCAAATTCCTGAAATGAGAAGGTATGGGAAAGGAAAGGCATTAGTTAACTTGACAAAAATAAAATCTGAAGAAA
>CAYZDX010000074.1:0-3194 GCA_964477565.1 Candidatus Woesearchaeota archaeon
GGCGTTATATGCAATTGGGTTTTGAAATTATTTAAAAAAAGATTTATATATAAACTGCTTTGTAGAAAGTAAATTATGTTTGCCCTCGTTAAAAGGCTTTTTTAATTAATAGTTAATAATTTGATTTATTTTTTAAGTTATCTTCGGAAACTTTATCTAATTTCGAGAGATTTCAGCAGAAACTTTCTACAAAGCCGTTTTTGAGCTCTGATGAAATCCTATAATATTTAACAACCCCATAAATATTATAAGCTATAAATCTCAATAGTATCTCCTTCTTCTGCATTACCCAGCTCTTAACATAAATCACCTTACCACATAATCTCTTAATGTAGAAGAACATAGCATATAATAATAAAAATAATAAATTAGTTAAAGTTTTTAAGTCTGAAAAACACAATAAAAACAAAAATTTTAAAACCTCGCTATTTATAACATCTATATTTTGCGTGGGTAGTATAGTGGTTAGTATATCGGCCTTCCAAGCCGATGACCCGGGTTCGAATCCCGGCCCGCGCATCCTAAAATATTTAAATAAGATTTTCCAACTTAAAGAATGGCAAGACAAGATGAGATTATAAAAGCTCGAGAGAAAAAATTAAAAGAACTTAAAAAGGAGGGAATAAATCCTTATCCTTATTCTTATGAAAAAACAGAACTTGCTAAAGATTTACAAGAAAAATACAAAAAACTAGAAAAAGGAGAAGAATCAAATAAAAATGCGAAAGTTTCTGGAAGGGTAATGATAATAAGAAATATAGGAAATTTAATATTTGCAGATTTGCAAGACTCTTCAGGAAAGATTCAACTCCAATTACAAAAAGATAAAACTCCAAGAGAAGTTTTTAATTTTTTTAAAAGGTATATTGATACTGGTGACATTATTGGTGTTAAAGGAAAAATAATAAAAACAAAAAGTGGCGAGCTTACTGTTTTAGTTAAAGAACTAACCTTACTATCTAAATCAATCCTACCATTGCCAGAAAAATGGCACGGACTTCAAGATAAAGAAGAGAGATATAGAAAAAGATATCTCGATTTAATCATTAATCCAAAAATTAAAGAAGTTTTTATTTTAAGAAGCAAGATTATCGACGCTGTAAGAGAATTTTTAAAATCTCGTGGCTTCCTCGAAGTAGAAACTCCTTACTTACAACCAGTTTATGGAGGAGCAGAAGCAAAACCTTTCAAAACTTTCTTAAATGTTTTAAAAATGGATTTATATCTTGCAATTTCTCCAGAACTATATCTTAAAAGGTTGATTATAGGAGGTTATGATAAAGTTTTCACAATTGCGAGAAATTTTAGAAATGAAGGAATAGATAAATGGCATAATCCAGAATTCACAATGTTAGAAGCTTACCAAATCAACTCAGATTATAATGATATGATGGGATTAACAGAGGACCTATATGTTTATGTTTGTAAAAAAGTTTTTGGAAAAACAAAAATTAATTATCAAGGAAAAGAAATTGATTTTAAAAAACCCTGGAAAAGGATGACAATGGCAGAGGCAATAAAAAAATATGCAAAAATAGATGTCTTAAAAATGGACGAAAAAGAACTTTTAAAATTTGTGGAAAAAAATAATGTAGAATATAAAGATGAATCTTGGGGCTTATTGGTTCAAGCAATATTTGAGCATTTTTGTGAGGAAAAAATAATTCAACCAACATTTATAACAGATTATCCAAAAGAAACCTCTCCCTTATGTAAAGTTCATAGAAAAAATGAAAGGCTAATTGAGAGGTTCGAGCCTTTTTGTATGGGAGCTGAATTAGGAAATGCCTACTCAGAATTAAATGATCCATTTGTACAAGAAGAGTTATTTAAAGAGCAGGAAAAAAGAATGAAAAAAGGAGACGAAGAAGCGCACCCAATGGATAAAGATTTTATTCAAGCTTTAAAATATGGTATGCCTCCTACAGGGGGCTTGGGTTTAGGAATTGATAGGATGGTTATGTTACTAACTAATCAGCCGTCTATAAGAGATGTAACTTTGTTTCCATTTATGAAACCAAAAGAATAACTTGTTCTCAAAGAAAAATCCCCTACAAATTAATAAAAACAGAATCAACAACAAACTTAATTTTTTCAGACACTTCAGCCAATATCTCTTTAAGTTCTTTAGAATTTTCATTTTATAATTTTTAATAGAGCTCTGCTGAAATCTTATTTTTTCAAAGTCGATGATCTGCTAATCTCCTCTAAATGATTAGCTTTTGATTTTAAAATATACTCTAAAATATTCTAAAAGTTTCATCAAAATATACTAATAAAATAATAATTTTAAAGAAAACGCCCAGAGCAGGATTCGAACCTGCGAGCCCCGAAGGGCCTGGATTAGCAATCCAGTGCGTTAACCACTCCGCCATCTGGGCTTAAAATTTTAGAGAATCAAGAACTTTTAAATTTTGCCTCTTTTTAAAATTAAAGTATTAGTATAACTAATTTTTCATTACTCTCCTATACCATTTTCTTCCTAGCCAATTTTTCAGCTCTTCTCAACATTTCTTTTTTAAGGCCGAGAAAAACTCCTCCGTCTCTACCTTGACAGAAAGTTGCTTCTCCCAGTTTTATTATCTTATCCAGCCCATCAAGTTCTATATCAACATGAGTAATTCTCGCCCCATCCTTTCCTTTCAGATGTATGTAAACTTCAGCTTCTCCTAACTTAATTTTCCCTTCTCCTTCACCTGACATTTTCTTCTTGACTTTTCATATAATCTATTTTCTTCTGAACAAAAAGTTTGAAAATATTTTCGAAAATAAAAAATAATAAAGAAGATTAATGTATTTTAATAAGAGAAATTAACCCCATATCCCCCATATATTCTCTTCTGCTTTCTAGATAATTTTCTCTAATTCTTTCGAGCCTCGACTTTCCTATTTCTGCTTCTAACATTTCAAAAATAGCGGGGGCGGGATTTGAACCACGCGACCTCAGGGTTATGGGCCCTGCGAGCACTCCAGGCTGCTTTGGGCAACACTCCAAATGATTTAATATTGGAGATGTTTCCACCCCGCTATGCCTGGAAAATCATAGTTCCCCCGCTTTTATAGATAGATGTGGAATATTTTTAAAATTAACTATCTTCAACTACCCCAAAAATTAAAAACCCAAATTAACAATAATTTCTATGCTAACTTTAGGAATTGATGATAGTGGAAGGGGCCCAGTTATAGGTCCAATG
>CAYZDX010000075.1:0-3122 GCA_964477565.1 Candidatus Woesearchaeota archaeon
ATAAAAACAACAGTGAGAAAAAAATTCAGCTATTTATTCTCAATAACCATTTCCATAAAGGAATGAACATAATCTTACCTTTTTTATTAAACCAACTAAACTCATTTTCTCCCTCATAATCCCAGGTTATAACTAAAAGATTATCACATTTTAGTTCTGTTTTAGCATACAATAATGCTCGAACTTCACGATGATTCAATTCATTTAGATTATTTATATTAGTAACTTGAATTAGTTGTTTTACTTTCGAACCCTCTTTGATAACGAAATCTACTTCGTAACCCTCTTTGGTCTTATAATAATAGAACTCTTCTCCATTGCGAAGTAGTTGTAATGCTACAAGATTCTCCATTAACCTACCATAATTTGATGAGAAGTTAAAAGCCTTTGAATGAACGATACCTGAATCAATTATATAAAACTTCTTAGGCAGCATAATTTGTTGTTTAACCTTCCAAGAGAAATGATTTACCTTAAAAATAAGGAAAGCATCTTCTAAGTAATTTAAATAATTTTTTATTGTATGAATACTATTAATCTGAGTGAGTCTTTTTAATTTAGATAACGAAAGTAAATTAGCAAAATTCGTTACAATAATTAAAAAAAGTCCTTTTAACTCCGCACTATACTTAATATTGTATCTTTGTACAATATCTTTCTGGATTATTGAGTCAACTAATAAAGACAGATATTCCTTTGGACTGATTTCCTTAACTATAACCTCTGGAAAACCACCTGATTCCATATATTCCATTAAGAATGTTTTAATTTCACTTTTTGTTAGTTGTTCATGCTTTTTGGACCTTAAGAACTCCTTGAATGAAAAAGGAAAAACTCTAATCAAAAGGTATCTACCGGTAAGATATGTAGATAATTCTGAACTCAGTAATTTTGAATTTGAACCAGTAATAAACAATTTATATCCTTGCCTTTGTAAACGATTAACAAGTACCTCCCAATCTCTTAAATTTTGAATTTCATCAAGAAGTAAAATTTTCGGATGATCATATATTTGATTAACAGCATCAACAATTTCTTGATAGTTTTTTACTTTTAATAAAAATTCATCATCAAAATTCACATATCCTATATGTTTATCCTTTAATAAATGAATTAAATAAAAACTCTTCCCTGCACGTCTTGGACCGATTGCTACATGAATCAAATCACTATTTATACCAGTAATTCTTAAATCTCGCTCTACATAAAACTCTTTTGATTTCCTTTCAAATTCTCTTTTTTGTAAAATTAACGCATCTTTTATCATTTCATTGCACAAAAATTATAACTTTCTTGCAGTTAAATTAATGTTATTTATAAATTTTTTCCTTTACTTGTCAGATAGTTCTTAAGAAACAATTCTTTTATGCTAATCTTATATAGTAAAAAGCATTTTTGTATCGTAATTTTCATTGTATAGGAACCAACAAGGAAAAAAATAAATAGAACTAAAACAATATTATGAAAAGATGAAAAACACTAACAAAGAAATATTAAAAAAAATCAAGAACACTATCCTAGAAATAGCCAATGAATTAAACATTAAAGTGGATAATATCATCTTGTTTGGTTCTAGAGCGAGAGGCGATGCTAAAGAGGATTCGGATTTGGATCTTCTAATAATTACGAAAAAAGTAGACACTCATAAAACAAGGAGAAACTTTGAAAGCAGATTTATGAAGCTCTGTTTAAACTACTTAAATCAGAATTTGCACTTCTAAATAACAGACATTCGAAACAAAGTCATCTTAACTTCTCGTTTCCAACAGCCATTTCCACAACGGAATAAACTTAATATTATCTTCTTCACCCTCATAACCCCAGGTTATAACAAGCAAATCATTGCATTGCAATTCTTTACTTGCTTTAAGCAAAGCTCTCAATTCTCTTTTACTAATTTCTTCTTTGCTGCTTGCATAAGTAACTTGTATTAGTTGTTTTACTTTCAGGCCTTCTTTAACAACAAAATCCACTTCATAGTCTTCTTTTGATTTGTAGTAATAAAGTTCTAATAAAGGATTCTCATTCGTTTGTCTCATTATCCCTAAAAACACAGCATTTTCCATTAACTTACCAACATCTTCAGAAAATCTAAACAGCTTTGTAATACCCAAATCAGCAACATAAACTTTCTTTGGCCAACTCTCCCTTAAATGAACCTTCTGGTTATATCTTCTTAAAAAGAAAACCATTAGAGTATCTTCCAACTTATCCATGTAGTCATAAAGTGTGTTCTTGCTCAATAGAAGATTACCTTTGAATTTGTTATATATTGACCTTATTGTAATTTCCTTAGTATTATTCTGAAAAATAAAATTTAATAAGTATCTTGCCAATTGAAAGTTTCTTATACTGTGCCGTTCAATAAAGTCCCTAAATAAGATCAACTCAGAATACTCTTTAAGAATTTTTATTTTTTCATTTTTTAATACAACATCAGGAAACGATCCAAGATCTAAGAATTCCTTTAATTTATTCTTCAAAAGACTTATATCGTCTCTTGTTTTAATTTTTTTATAATTCACTCCTTTAAACTCAAGAAATTCGCGAAAACTTAAAGGAAGCAAAAGATATGTTAAAGTCCGTCCTCTTAATTGTGTGGCAATTTCCTTACTTAATAACCTTGAACTGCTTCCAGAAATGATGATTCCATATTTTCTTAAATCATAAAGTTCTCTTATAATTACCTCCCATTGTTTTATATTTTGGATTTCATCCAGCAACAAGAATTTTGGTTGTCTGCCAAATTCTTCCATGTAAATTCTTAAAACTTCCCGAATTTCCTTATAATTCAAATCATATAATCTGGAATCTTCAAAATTAAGATATAAAGCATCATCTAATTTATGAAAAAGCCAATAAAGATAATATGTTTTTCCACTTCTTCGGGGACCAATAATTGTAATTATAAAATCAGGGTCTAATGAAATATTCAGCTCTCGCCTTTTTGGTATGGGCACGCTTTGATGCTCATGAAGATAATCAATAATTTCTTCCTTTTTTATCATGTTGTCCTTGTAATAGGGACAAAAATATATAAAATTTTCCTTATTGCAGGGTAATTCTCCGGCTATTGTCTCACTTATCCTTAAAAAATCCTCCAATCAAAGATCTCAATTTAC
>CAYZDX010000076.1:0-3066 GCA_964477565.1 Candidatus Woesearchaeota archaeon
CTTATAATGAAGCAATAAATGCAACTTATTGGCGTATCTATGTTCCTGTTGGTGTAGCTGGAACTTGTAAGGGAAATATTGTATTCGGAGCTACACAGGCTCCTGAGAGTTAATAAAGATTTCTTGCTTTTTTCCTTTTTAACAGATCTTTATTTGATAATGATAACCATTTGATAACCAGTAATAAAACAATTCTAAAAATTTTTAGGAATTTGGCATGATCCTTATAAAAATCCCCTAATTTCTAGATAATGCGCCTTTAAATTAATTTTAAAAGATTAACTTATTTTTTCTCTGAATAAAGTCTAAAAAATAAATATTAAAAATATTTATAAAACCTCTAAATACAAAATATACATGTGGAGTTTAAAAGAAAGAGGCAGAGATTTAGAACCTATGCTTTTCTCTAATGGAAAGACGCAAGAAGATATTGTTAAAGAGGTTATTTCTGAAATTAAAAAAGGGACAAAAATAATTTTTATCAAAGGAGTTTGTGGAACTGGAAAATCTGCAATAGCTTTAAATGTAGCAAAAGAATTAGGCAGGGCATCAATAGTGGTGCCTTCAAAAAGCTTACAAAACCAATATGAAGAAGACTACACAAAAAACAAGGAAGTAATAAAGAAAAATGGAGAAAAATTAAAAATAAAAATAATAAAAGGAAGAAAAAATTTTAAATGCCCTTTTTTAGAAGAGAACAAAAAGTTAAAAGAGAAAGTAAAGAGAGAAATTAATGCAACTCTTTCAAATTTCCAAAGAAATTATGAGGATAAAGAAATTTCTTGTGATAATCCTTTCCTTCCATGCAAAATTGAGATAAAAGAAAAAAATCTCGGCAAAATCAGAGAATATTTAAAAGAAAATAAAAAGATTAAGAATCCTTTTTCTTTAACAATAAATAATATAAAAAGGCTTTCTATTGCTCCGATATGTAAATATTGGTGTCCGATAATTCCAAAAGAAATGAAAATAGAAATTCTTGGAGATGCCAAACTTGAGAGTTATGAAGGTTTAGAGAACAATGAATACACAATCTATAAAAGAAAAACAGGTTGTGGGTATTATGATCAATATCAATCATATCTTAATTCTGATGTAATTGTTTTTAATAGCAATAAATATCTTCTTGAAGTAGCTATGAACAGAAAACCAAAAACAGAGGTCGAGATTATAGATGAATGCGACGAATTTTTAGACACACTTTCAAACCAAAAAACAATAAATCTTAATCGCTTTAATTTTTCTTTAGGAACATTATTTGCCGAAGAAAAAATTGAAAAAATATTGGAAGAAATAATGATAAATATAAAAAAAATTTTAAATGACAAGAAAATAGATGAATATTCTCGAGAGGAAAGAATTTTCAAATTAAAAGAAACTCCTCTTTATGATATATTGAAATGTTTTTTAGATAATCAAATCATGGATTTTGTTGAATGCGATGATGAAAACTATCTATATTATGTGGAAGAGGTAGCAAAAACCTTTGAAAAATTTTTCTCTGAGACCTATGTTTCTTTTTATAAAGAAGATAAAAATATTAATGTGAAATTTGTTACTATAAATTTAGAAAAAAGATTCAACGAACTTCTAGAAAAAAATAAGGTTTTTGTTATGATGTCCGGAACAATACATTCAGAAAATGTTTTAAGGGATATTTTTGGAATTAGAAATTTTAAAATAATAGAGGCAGAAACAAAAATGCCGGGAAAAATTACAATGTTAAAAACTGGCAAGGAGATAAATTGTAAATATGATAATTTTAAAAAAGGAAAAGTTTCAAGAGAGAACTATTTAAAAGCATTAGAAAAATCGATTGAAATGTCTGTCAAACCAGTTTTAATTCATGTTAATTCTTTCTCAGATTTACCAACAGAATATGAAAAAGAAAAATATGGCATAGATATAATGAGCAAAGAAAAACTTATTGAATTACAAAAAGAAAAAGATTTGGTTAGTGAATTTAAAAAAGGTAAAATAAAATTTCTTTACACTACAAAATGCAATAGAGGAATAGATTTTCCTGGAAAAATGTGCAGGAGCATTGTATTAACAAAATATCCCTTTCCAAATGTTAAATCATTATTCTGGAGAATTTTAAAAAAGAATAATCCAGAACATTATAATGAGTTTTATATGGATAAAGCCATGAGAGAATTTTTACAAAAAATTTATCGCGGACTAAGATTTAAAAATGACCATATCTTTCTTTTATCTCCTGATTCGCGAGTTTTTAATTTTAAATTTTAATTTTTTCATAAAAAACTTGTAAATTGAGCAGATTACTTATAGATTTTCCATTATAAAAATAATTAAATTCTAAAATTTCTAATAAAATCTAGGGGGCAGATTATAGCGGAATGATTAATTTTATCTTCTTTTTCCTATTTTTATTGGAACTGATTATATAAACTAATTTGCCTTAAAAATTACAGATTAATCTATATTGTTAAACAATAAATAAATTTAAATGGGCTAAGAAAACTTATTTTTAAATTTCACAAATTATAAATAGGAGAATATTTAAACAAATTTTTCTTTTTTAAATTATGGATTACAGAAAAGGCATAAATAGAAAATTAAGATTTCCTTTAATATGGACAATCTTCTTTGCAATTATAGGAATTTTTATCCAATCAATTCAAACAAATAAATTTATTTTCTTTAAATTTTTCATTTCAAATTATGTTTCGTGGTTTAAAAGTTTTGGAAGTTTTGTTAATCCAACAGTTTATAATTCTCCGAGAGAATTGCTAAATAAATTGCTTTCCCATTGGTATTACTTCTTTTATACAGGAGGTTTATTATCCTTGCTTTGGTCTTCTTTATCTGTTCTTTTGAATAGGGAAGATAATGAACTTGAAGAAGAAAAAGAATTTGATTGATATTAAATTGTTAAAAATTAAATGATAGATTTATAAATTATTTTTTACATAAGTGATTTAATGAAAGAGTGTGAAAAATGTGGCTATAGAATAGCAAATAAAAAGATTATTAATGGAAAAGAAATTTTTTTATGCTCTGTTTGTTCTAAATTTGTTCCAGAAGATGAACTTGAAAGGTATC
>CAYZDX010000077.1:0-3041 GCA_964477565.1 Candidatus Woesearchaeota archaeon
CCTGTTTTTGCTTCTTATTTCAATACAGTGGATAGTTTTGACACTCATGACCATATTCATCCTTATGAAGATGAGAGAGGAAATTATAGATTAGGTTATTTTAAAGAAATGAACAATGCAGCAAGGGCAAACAATCGCGTTTCTATTGTAAGTGCTGGATGGGACCCTGGAGTTTTTTCTTTAGAAAGGGTTTTATTTGATGCCATCATACCTGGTTGTGTCCCAAAAGCTTTTTATGGATTAACTGAAAAAGGAGGTTTAAGTCAGGGACATTCAGATGCAATAAGACAAATTACGGGAGTAAAAGACGCAAGACAATATACTCATGCTGTGCATGAATCTATAGAAAAAGTAAGACAAGGAAACACAGATTTAACTAAAGGAGAAATGCATTGGAGAGAATGTTATGTTGTTTTAGAAAATGATACACCAGAAGAAAGAGAAAGGGTTAGAAAAGCAATAGTTAATGACCCAGAATATTTTGCTCCTTATAGAACTGAAGTTCATTTTGTAGAAAAAGGAGAATTAAGTGACGACATGCCTCATGATGGTATTGTAGTTGCTTCAGGAGTAACAGGAGAAGGAAATCCAGCAATCATGGAATATAAAAATATCTGGGGAAGTAACCCAGAAGCTACAGGAAGCATTTTAGTAGCTTGTGCAAGAGCTTGTCATAGACTTGCAAAAGAAGTAGAGGCAGGAAAAAGAGAGCCAGGAGCATACACAATGCTAGACATACCAGTTGCTTATTTAAGTCCTCGTTCTCAAGAAACTCTACTTGAAAAGTTCATGTAAAATGCTACAACAAAAAGCAGAAAAATTAGCGCCCTTTGGAACAATCACTACAGAGGATATTGTTAAAGTAGGAAAATATAAAACTCCAGCTTATATTTATGATGATGTTTTTAGAGAAGAAAGGTGTAGGCAGTTTCTTTCAATGCCAAATGCTTTTGGTTTAGTTGTAAGATACGCTATGAAAGCAAATGCTAATGCAACAATAGTTAGAAGAAATTCTAAAGCTGGCTTACACATTGATGCGAGCTCTTTAAATGAGGTAAGAAGAGCGTATATGGCAGAAGTTCCTTATGAAAAAATAATGTTAACTACACAAGAAGTTCCAAGAGGGGAAGATAGAGAAGAACTTGAGGAAATGATTTTAAGAGGTTTAAGATATAATGCCTGTTCTATGGAGCAATTAAGATTAATTACGCCTTTTGTTTCTGCAAGAAAAAGAGCGATATCAGTAAGGCTTCATCCAGGCGAGGGAGGTTCAGGGGAATCATTAACAAGAGACACAGCAAATCCTTATTCTTGTTTTGGGATTCATGTATCTGAATTTGACAAAGCTTTAAGATATGCGCTTGAAAATAATGTTATTGTTGATGGAGTTCATGTTCATATTGGTTCAGGAGCAAACCCAGAAAAATGGAAAGCAAACATTAACAGGGTATTAGGAATTATTTCAGAACACATAGGTCTGCTTCCGAATTTAAAAAAAGTAAATTTTGGTGGTGGGTTCAAAGAAGCAAGAATGCCTGATGAAGAAGCTGCCAATATTGAAGATTTAGGGTTATATGCAAAAGAAAAACTAGAAGAATTTGCCAAAAAAACAGGAAAGCAATTAGTAATGGAAGTTGAGCCAGGTACTTATATAATGGCAAACTCTGGTTATATAGTTACTCAAATAATGGATATCAAAAAAACAGGCCCAGAGGGATTTCAGTTTTATGTAGCTGATGGAGGACTCGAAGTAAACCCAAGAGTTTTGTTTTATGCTTCAAGACATCCTTTCTACTTAGTTTCAAAAGAAGGAAAGTTGCTATTTTCTGATTTTGCCGATGCTGACAATGACTCTTTAGAATTTTGGATTCCTGTTGGAAGATGTTGCGAATCAGGAGATGCTCAAAGTCAAAAAGATGTTGTTAATGAGAATGGTGAACCTGAAAGGAGAATTATCCCAAGGAGGATGGGTCAAGCTGAAATAGGAGATTATTTTGTTATTGGTGGAGCAGGAGCTTATTGTAAGGAAATGGCACCAGCAAATTATAATTCACATACCAAACCACCTGAATTAATAAAAGAAAAAGATGGCAGCATTAGTTTATTAAGAAAACCAGAAACTTTAGAGCAGGTAGTTCAAAATGAGGTGTATATGCCTAACTTTCTTAATTAGTTTGTTGGGAGGGGTTGGTGGTGGGGTTGGAAATGTTTATAAGTATAGAGATGTTTTTAGATTTGGTATTTGTAGAAAAAGAAAAGACAGATTTAGGAAACTTTAAAAGTTATGAAATCATAAAATTCTTATGAAAAAAGAGTTAAGAAAAAATCAGATTGCAAGAATTCCTTCAGGAATAAAAGGATTTGATAAGCTTATTGAAGGAGGAATTGAAAAAGATTCAATTAATCTTGTTGTTGGAGATTCTGGCTCTGGAAAATCAATCTTTTCCATGCAATTTTTAGTAGAAGGGCTTAAAAGAGGAGAAAAATGTTTGTTTGTTACATTTGAAGAAAAGAAAAAAGAAGTTTATGAAGATATGGCGCGGTTTGGCTGGGATTTGGAAAAATACGAAAAAGAAGGAAAATTTTTCTTTCTTGAATATAATCCAGAAAAAGTTAAGATGATGATTGAAGAGGGTGGGGGAGAAATAGAATCTTTAGTCTTGAAGCAAAAAATATCAAGATTAGTTATAGATTCTATAACTTC
Organism: Candidatus Woesearchaeota archaeon; assembly: GCA_964477565.1. Classification (GTDB taxonomy): domain Archaea; phylum Nanobdellota; class Nanobdellia; order Pacearchaeales; family GW2011-AR1; genus CAYZDX01. The sequence goes on from CAYZDX010000077.1 coordinate 2,705, forward strand.
TTTTTCTTTATTGTTTGAAGATGAATTAGAAAAAAGAGAAGCTGCATTAACTTTATTTGACCTTATTAAAAGGTGGGGCATAACCACCATTCTAACTTTACAAGAAAACCCAATAGAAAGAAAAAGCGGTTCTTCTCCAATAGAATTTGAAGCAGACAGCATAATTCTTCTGTATTTTATTAAAAAAGGAAACAAAAGAGAGAGATTTATTGAGATTTATAAGATGAGGGGAACAGACCACTCAACAGAAACACATAAAATGGAAATAACAGAAAAAGGAATTGAGATTTTGGATTAAATATACTTTAGTTGCAATTTGCCTACGCCCGCCTCAAAA
>CAYZDX010000078.1:0-3030 GCA_964477565.1 Candidatus Woesearchaeota archaeon
TTAAAAGGAAATTGCGCATAACCTTCATACCAATTAACAAAAGTTCCTCCTTTAATCTCATATTTTGTTTTTGTTCCTGGATCAAATTTTATTGGGTATTCTTGAAGAAGCTCAAAATAAAGAAGCTCGCATTTTGGGTCTTCAATTCCACTAACCTGAAAAACAAGCTTAACATAATCTCCTGGAACTGCTGGATAAGGATCTTGATTAATTAAACTTACATTCAAGTAGCATGGCTGTTCTCTTGCTGCAATTCCATTTATAAATGAAAAAATTAAAATTCCTATAAAAAACACAAACACCAATTTTTTCATAACATTAAATCAGAATAGAAAGTTTAAAAACTTAACCTTTTTTAATGCTTTATAGAAAATAAAAATCAGTATTAGCTGTTAGGATAAAAGATTTCACTAGGGTCTTTATCAAATCTAACTTTTTTTAAATTTGCTTATTTCGTCAATTAAATCAACTTGTCCAAGAAACATGGCTCTACAACAATATCTTTCTAAGCCCAGCTCGTCAAGAACTTTTCCTGGCTCTTCTCCTTCTCCTACTCGCTCTTTATATTCTTCCCATAAATGAGCTATTGGCTTTCCACATGAAAAGCAACGAATTGGTATTATCATGTTTATACTCTTTTTCTTTATTTTTTAAAGTTTTCGTATCTCATCTATTGGCAATATAATGAACATGTATGGTTATCTGAAGCTCTGATGAAGTAGGAATTTGAGATTTTTTGAAGGAAAATCCTAGACACCATTGTTTTATATTCTAAAATGTAATATATTTTTTACAAAATAGAAAGATTTAAATAGTAATATATTTTTTACATTAGTATGGCTCGCATAAATAAAAAAAGTTTAATATGGAGGTATAGTTTTGCAATCATATTGATTATTCTAGGAATAATCTTATCTTACTTAAATATTGGAAATGAATTCTTAGGTTTTTCTTCAGTCGGTTTTTGGTTAATATATGTAGGATTCATAGCATTAGCAGTTGTAACATTACAATTAACACTCAATAAAAAAAGAATTGTAGATGAACGAATGGAGTTCGTAGCTATAAAAGCAGCAAGAATAACATTTATTGGAATAATTTTATTTGCATTCGTAATAATGATAATAGATGGAATCAGACCAATAAATATTGCTTATTCATATTTTATGAGTTATCTAATATGTGGAATTGTTCTGCTATATTTAATATCATATAAGATTTTACTAAAGTTCAATTAAAATGAAAAATAATATTGCCAAACTAAGGAAGAAAATTAAGATAACTCAACAAGAATTGGCTGATAAAGTTAATGTTACAAGACAAACAATTATTTCCTTAGAATTTGGGAGATATAATCCTTCTTTGGAATTAGCTTACAAAATTACTAAAGCATTGAAACAGAAACATATAGAAGATGTTTTTGATTTAAAATCAATTAAGATATAAAGCAATGAACTCACATTTCTTTCCCCCTTAATCATAAAGCAGAATCAACAACTTTTCCTATATTTTCAAGAAGGTCTGTTGCAACAAGAGAAGCTTTCTTTCCAGAAATTTCTCCCGCCTTTCCGTTTATATAAGCTGCTGCACATGCTGCAAGAAATAAATCATTTTTTTGCGCAATTAAACTTCCTAAAATTCCTGCGAGAGTATCTCCTGTTCCTCCGACAGTCATATAAGGATTGCCTGTTTCATTTATTGCAACCCTTTCGCCATCAGTAATTATGTCTGGATTTCCTTTGACTAAAATAACTTTCTTTCTCTTTTTTGCTTCTTCTTTAACTATCTCTATTTTTTCTTCTAAATCCAAATTTAGAATTTCTTTTCCACTTAAAATAAAAAATTCATAAGAATGAGGGGTAAAAATAATATTTGTTTTTTTGATATCCTCTGCTGCAAAGGCATAAATTGCATCTGCATCAACTACGCATGGAATATTTATTTCTTTTAAAAATTTTATTACTGCCTTGAAAATTTTTTTCTCCCTCCCCAAACCCCCGCCGATTACAAGAGCATCTTTATTTTCTGCCAATTTTTTTAATATAGGAATATGCTTTTTATTTAGAAATTCTCCTTCTAGAGGATAAGTAATGATGTCAGGAGAAAAATTAGCTATTATATTTGCTGCTCTTTCAACTGCAGCGACTTCAACAATATCAACTCCTGCTTCATAAGCTGCTAATGCATTTAAAGCAGGACTTCCAGAATATTTTTTACTTCCTCCGATTATAAGAAGTCTTCCATAACTCCCTTTATAATCTCCTCTTTTTCTTTCTTTATAAATTTCTTTTAAAATTTCTTCATTTATTTCTTTAATTTCCATTATATTACAATGTTAAAAGATTTTATAAGTTTATCTAACTTTCAAAAAGAAAATCTTTTTTATTTCTTGTTTTATAAATTACAATAGATTTTTATATTCTTCTTTTTAATTTTTAATAAGCGGGAGTGCCGGAGTGGTCAAACGGGACGGACTCAAGATCCGTTGGCTTAGTGCCTGCGAAGGTTCGAATCCTTCCTCCCGCATTATACTTAGAAATTGTAAGATAAGATGTAAAATAGTTCTTAATTTGGTTTTTATATGGCCCAGAATTCAATTTAGGAAGTTAATGGTAGCTTCAAATGTTTTAAACAGACCGTAGTTTTGATGAGAGACAGCATCATCAAAGAGGTAAGTTTGATACGGCATTTGGTTTGATTAAAATTAAGTTTAATGCGAGATTATTATCTAAAGGAGAATTATGAAAAAAAGGAGATTTTGATTAGGTGTGTTGTTTATAGTTTAGATAGATTAATTACACTTAACACCTAATTTATCTATTTTTATAGAGATTTACTTTCTACAAAGCATCTTCAAACTATAAGTTTTTAAATAATCTTTTATTTATTTTAAAGAAGAATGATGCAAGAATTTATTAACTCAACTCTTCAAGGAATTTATATAATTTTTTCTAATGAAATTCCGCAGGAATATAAGCCATTAGTGATTCTTGCTTTTTACACATTAATAATAGCAATTTATTCTATATT
>CAYZDX010000079.1:0-3025 GCA_964477565.1 Candidatus Woesearchaeota archaeon
CCTTCTTCAATAAATTGGTCTGGAGTTGGCATAGTTTATGATAAGACAACAATAAGTTTAGTTAAAAATGCCACAAGTTTCGGAAAAAATTGGATTTCAATTTATGCTAATACAACTTTAAATAATGCGCAGGATTTATTAAGTAACATAACTAATGCAGATGCTGTTAGTGAATGGGATGAATCAGGCCAGACATCAAGAGGTTTAATTCCATCGCCATTTCCATGGGTTCCTTATATTGGAACTAATTTTAATATAAAAATAGAAAAAGGTTATGAAGTTTCAGTTAATCAAACACAAAGCTGGCAACAAGTTTAAAATGAAAAGCAAAAATTTAGAAGGGAGAGAAAGAGTTTGTTTTAAGATTTTTATTGTTTTTATAGCTGTTAGTTTAATTGCAATTTTGCAGTCAAATTATGTTTTAGGAAATTTTGTTTGCGGTAAGGTAAATGATTCAGAGGATAATTTTTCTGCTTCTTGGTTTAATGTTAGAGTTTTTTATCCTGAGAACAGAGAAAAATTTGCGACTTGCGAGATAAGTCCTGCTGGAAATAAATATTGTTGCGATAGTGAGGCAATTCCTGGAAAAAAATGGAAGATAGGGGATGAAGTTGGAGCAGAAGTATTTGATAATATTTCAGGTTATGTTGCAGGGCCTGTTTTTAAAATCACAACAGGAGAAGGTTATGATGTAATGCCTGAAATGAAATTAGAGAAAGTGATTAAAATTTTCTCTCCAAAAGAAAAACTTATTTTTTCAAATGAAAGCAAATTCTTATTGAATGCAAGTTTTTTATTTCCTTATAATTTTATTGAGATAGAAAGAGAGAAAGAGGGCAATTTGAGTAAAGAGGTTTTATGTGAAAATTGCAGCAGGTTTAGTGGAATATTGGAGGGAAATTTTGGAATGAATCTCATTAAGGTTTTTGCTCGAGAATCAGAGGGAGGAAGAATTTTTTTAGAGAGCAAGAGTTTTGCTATAGTAAGGAATTATGATTTTGAAAGATTGGCAAATTGCGAAAAATGCAGAAAAGTTAGGGAAAGGTGGTTGGTTAAGGGAGGAAGTGTTATTAATATTGATTTAAATTTAAATATTTCAGATTATATTGAAAATTTAGAATTGAAAGAATATGTTCCAGTTGATTGGGAAATTTTAGATGCTGGTGGGGGGAATATTAAGGAGTATAGTGACAGCCATAATGTTATTATTTGGAATGTTTCTGGAAGAGAGATAAAGAAAAGCTATAAAATTAAAGCTCCTATAATAAGATTTTTCCCTCAGAAATATCATTTTAGAACAGAATTAGAAAATAAAGAAATAAATGAAGAGGAATTTAGGGTTTATAGATGGTTTTGGTTCTTTCCATTTAAGCATGAAATAAAAGAATTTACAAAGAAGAACAGAAAATTTTACTTTAGAGTTTCTCCTTCTAAACCAATTGTTTTGAATTTAAAAGGAGGAATCTCAAAAATTGCGATTTTTCCAAAAAAGAAAATTGATAAAACAGAGTTTGGACTGGAAAAATGTCCTGAAAACAAAAATATCAAAAAAATTGAAGGAGATGTTTTGGAGTGTTACACTTTTAATACAAATTTAGGACAAGCGGATATTGAGAAAGTTTATGTGAAAATTAATAAAATAGTATTTAATAAACATAAAAATTTAAGTTTAATTTGCTGGAATTCTGAGAATTATGAAAAAAGGGAGTTGGAAGTGGGAAGGGGATGGAATGGAGAATATTTTAATGGTTGTGAAGCTGTTCTTTTAGTAAATAATCAAAATGATTTTTTAAAGGATATAGGGCAGTTTTTCAAGAGCATTTTTTTAATTTTAACTTTCTAAATAGGGAGCAATATTATTTAGTAATACTAAGTAATATTTAATAATATTTAAAAAGGCTTTTTTCTTTTAAAATGTATAAAAGAGGGAAGAATGAAAGAAAGGGCAAGCTTTACTTTTGATAAAGAAACAATAGAAATTATAAACAAACTTATAGAAACTAAAAAATATAGAAACAAATCACATGTTGTTGAAGAAGCTATTAGATTTCTAGGAAAATTTCAATTTCCTGAAAAGTCTGCAAAGAATATAAAAAATAGAAAACAAAATAAAAATGCATAAAAAAAGTTTAATCAAACTAAGTGCTGCTGGAATCTTTTTATTTGTTGCTGTATTCATTATTATTTCTATAATCTCTTCTTTATCAATTCCTGCTCTTAAATCAAAATATTATATGGGAGAGAGCATAAAACTAAATCTTAAAAATTATGAAAATCCAATATTAAAAATACAAACTCCTTCAACATCTTATATTAAAAAAGCAACTTCTGAATTCTTTATTCTTCAATTAGAAGAGAAAGGAAATTATTCAATAATCATAAAATCTAATGGCAAAATAGAAAAGATTTCTTTTGAAGTTTTGGATAGGGAAACATCTGAAACAAGCGAAAAGGAAGAAAATAATGAAATAAAAAAGGAAACCATAGATTATCAGAACGAAATAATTGAAGAAGAAATCAGAGGAGCTAAACTAAAAGAAAAAAATGAAAATATTGAAGAGGAAAATAACACTTTAATAATCTTAGGAAAACCAGTGAAATGGAAAAAGAAAATAAATGTTTCTGATGAAATGACTATTTTAAAAATTCCAGAAGCAGCTACAAATATAAGCATAAATAAGAGAGCGAGTTTTGAAATAAAAAAGCCAATTTCTGATACATTGTATAATCTCTTTAATAAAAAAAAGAGAAAATCTTTGATAATTAAAAATTTAAAAGGAGAAACAGAAATAACTTACTATACTTCTGGACCAAAAAAACAAGAAAAAAATATATCAAAATTCAAGAAAGAGGTAGTAATTTATGAAGATGATGGAGTAAATTATACTAATGTTTTAGCTTACACTTCTTTAAATGATAATATTCCTTTAGATAAGAAAAATTTGATTAAGGTTTATTGGAAAGAGCAAGATAAGTATCTTGATTTTAATGTTTCTGATGAAAATAATAATGGATTAATTGATAA
>CAYZDX010000080.1:0-3022 GCA_964477565.1 Candidatus Woesearchaeota archaeon
CAATGCTAATTTTAACACTACAACTAATAATAAAAAGATAAATACTTTTCTAAACATTTTCCTCTTTTATTTAATAAACTTATATAATTTTATATGTTTATCCCTTATTTTAAACTCTTTGTAATATGCAAATCCCTTAGAATATAATGAAGATAGTTGGGTATATAAATTTTCTGTTATAGTAAGGCCTTGAATTCTATCAAGTAAAAATCTTGGTAAAAGAGCAGATTTTATTGAGCTTGCTTTATTTTCTAATTTTTCAGAACTCACGATAATGGAGGAAGAATATTTGTGGATTTTTAAAGCCAATTCTAATATCTCATTTATAGAAAATTTTTTTGAATGAACTAATGACAAAAAATTTTCTTTATTTAATTTATGAATTTTTAGATTATATTTTTTAAAAATTTCTTCTAAAATCTCTGGATTTTGGGGTTTAATAAAAAAGATGTAAGTAATTTTTTTTCTTATGATTGGAAGTTTTAATAAATCTCTTTTTCTTAAAATGAACAACAAGAATAATAAGAAAAGTAAAGGCAAAATAAAAAAATAAGATTTCAAAGACAAAGCAAGTTTTCTCGAAGCTGCTCCTGTAAGATAAATGTTTTCAAAAGTTTTTGTAAAATTTTTTCCTTTAAAAAAGAGGTCATAATTCCCTTCTACATCAAAATTATAAATTAAAGATTCTCCTTTTGATAAATTTAAGTTTAAAAAAAGAGTTTTATTTGAGGAGCTATTTGATATTTTAATTTCAAGAACTCCTATGTATGGGATATTTCCTATATTTGTTATTTCTAAAGAATTTGAATTGTTCAAAAAGTTTATATCAATTTTTTTATTTTCTTCTATATAAATTGGCTTGGTTGAAAAAACATTTCCATAATAAGAGTTAATCCTCCACCCGCCCCTTGTTGAATTATCTAGGAAAAAAACTGAAAGATTTTCTCCTGATTTTAAACTTCCTTCATAAAAAAGAGAATTATCTAATTTAAATATCTTCAAGATTAGAGTTTCATTATCTATTCTATTTCCTCCTTGGTCAAAAAGAGTTGCTTTAATAGATATGTCGCCCCCAGGCTTAATAGATTCTGGAGATTCTATAACTATTTCATATGGCTTTGATTTTACTTCAATTTGATCTTCTTTTACTCCTTCATTAATAAATCCTCTCTTGTTTTCAATAACTTTAATCTTAACGCTATATTTTTGAGGGAGGGTTCTTTCTTTTAAATTATGAGTGAAAAAAAATTTTCCGTTTGAAACATCAATTGTTTGATTTATAATGTCTTGGATTGATACGATTGCTATTCCTTCAACATTCTCTCCGTTTTTCTTTATTGCAGTTCCATTAATAGTAAGAGTTTCAGAAGGATAAAGAAATTTATTTTTAATCTCAAAATTTAAATCTATGTCATTACTAATTTCAAATTCATTACTTGAAGCTGACTCTCCTCCAAATTCTATTTTTATTTTGCATTTTCCTGTTTCAGAAGCAAATGCGTTGAAATTAAAATTTTCTTTGTTTTCAATTTTTGTTAATTGTTTAAATATTAAAATTTCATTTCCATTACAATTAAGGTAAGATGTTAAATAATCTTGAGCATTATTTTGAACTGTAAAGTTAATATCTATAATGTCTCCAAGATTATATGTTTCTTTAGGATTTTGTTCAAAAACAATTTTTGATTTAACTAAAGGTAAAAAAAATAAGATTAGCAAAAATAAAAAAATTGTCTTTTTCATGAAAATAAATAAAGATGTTTGTATAAAAAACTTATTATTTTATGCCTTCGAGCAAGGTTTTAAGTTCTTCTAAATCTTTTGTTAAAGAAGATTTCTTTTCTATTTCTTTTAATGCTTCAACATATCTTTGAACCTTGCTTGTCAATTTCTCTAATTCATCTTTTTCAGCTAATCCCATAACCTTATTTTTTAAGAAATCTACATCTTTCATATTTTGGTCTATATTCGCTTTTATTTCCTGCAATTGTGATTTAAAAGTATCTATGTCCTGTAATTTTTTTCTCATTTCTGAATAAATAGTTTCAACTTTGTCTGAGTCGGCACTGATTGTTCCTTCAACTTTTTTTATTTCTATTAATTCTTTTTTAACTTCTTCGCTTAATTTAACTATTTCTTTTAAACCACTAAAAAACTTTAGTTTATTTCTTATTTCTCTTAATTCTTCCATTATCCTATCCATTATCGCCTCGTTACCTTCGAGGTTAGCTTTTAAAGCTTCTATTTTAACATCTTGTTTTTGAACTTCTGTCAGAAGTTTTTCTGGTTTTATTGAATTTACTAAATCTGATGCTTTTACTGCTTTTAACTCAATCTCTTGTATTGTTCTATCTCTATCTAAAATCATACTTCTTAGCTCTCCTATTTGCTCACTTATTCTTGTGAATCTTTCTGTAAAAGATTTTCTTACTTCTTGTAAAGCTTCTATGCTTGCTTTAATTCTGTCAAGTTCTGTAGAAATCTTAACTAAATCAGAAGATTTTGTTTCTGAATTTGATTTTTGGGGGGCTTCCTTTAATTTTTCTTCTCTCTCTGCCTCCTCTCCGCTTTCTGCTGTTTCTTCCTCCTTTTTCTTTTTCTTCAAAAATTTAAACATTTTCTAACTCCTCTTCAATATTCTTAAATAAGTTTAAAATTTTTTCTAAATCTTTTTCATCATGGGTTACATTAAAAAATTTAATTTTGTGGGGCAATAAAATAAGTTTTGTTTCTGCAAAAAAAGTATCTTTGCCTTTTCCTTTTAATTTTTTAATTTTTGTTTCTAAATCAAGGTGTTTGGTTTTTAAATGGGAAGTAATTATATATTTTAATGCCTCTTTTTTATCTTCTAAACTTTTTAGTTTATTAATCTTATCTAAATTTTTACCCACAACCCTTTTATGAATTTTCTTTAGTTTTTTTAATTCTTTCATGAGTTAAAGAAGGTTTCTTGATTTTTATAATTTATTATTTTTTCTCACCTTTCTTCTCATTTTCTTCCTTCTTTTCCTCACTCTTTTTT
>CAYZDX010000081.1:0-3019 GCA_964477565.1 Candidatus Woesearchaeota archaeon
ATTATATATGTATGTTTCCAGTAGGTAGTTGTAGTTGTTTCTTCACCCCCGCCACTCCCTCCGCCATCATCGTCCTCCTCTTCTCCACTTTCTTCTTCATTTGAAGGCGGAATTCCTAAAACTTTTGGTTGTATTCCAGAAAAGTGAGGAATTTTAAACCAAACAAAACTATTGGATAGGTCGCGATAACAAAGTCCAGAAGTTAAGTTTGGGTCATTGCTATTACATAAAACACCGCTTCCACTTATATACCCTTCATAATTGCCTAAATAATCTTCATAATCTGTTCCATTTAAATCAGTAGTGGAATTTGTACCCTGTACCCATAAGGAAGTATCGAGATTTTCATCAGAATAAAATCTGGTTATGTTTATTTTAAGAGTCATTGAACTATTTATTGTAGTAGAATTATAAGGAACTCCTACCAAAACATAATCATACATGTCTGGACCTAAAGAGCCAAATCGCCATGCCTCTTCTATTGCATTTCCACTTGAAGATGAATTGGCTTCGGAGTCGAACATAGCATCAGGAGGACCAGAAGCAAGCAAGTCAACATTGATATATTTTACAGTAATATTTGTATCAGATTTTTTTATTTCAAAATCAATTTTAGACCCTCCCAAGACTACTGAAAGGGGATTAAATCCTGTTATATTCATTTCTTCCCCTGAAGGAATAAGATAACAACTTTGCGGAGGATTTGGAACACTGCATTCATCACTACTCTTGTACATCATCATCCGAATAGCATTAAGAAAAGATATATCTGATTCGTTATCTGGGTCTATTGGTTTAAATTGTTTGAGTGTTAAATTAATTGTTGGAACTTGCAATTCACTTAAACTTAAACTATATTCTCTTGGACTATATTGCGGACTGAAAACATTAATTTTCTTTATGGTGTGATTAAGTAAAGGAACAGAGAAATTTCCCACACTTGTATCTATCATCCAAGAAAAAGAGGTTATATTTAAAATATCAGAATAATCCACTTCTATCTCTATATGGGCATTTAAACTTTCAATAAGATTTCCTGACCCATTTATAAACCTAAAAATTTTTTGTTTTGTAGGGATTAGTCTGGCAGAGGGGTCATTTTCATAACCAGTACTTAAAGGGCTGTAATTGCCAATTAAAGAATATAAAGTAAAATTAATCTGCCCAGGATTAGAACCATAGATTAAGGTTATATTTCTAAAACTTCCTAAATATTCTATTGTTCCAGAATTATTTACACTTCCAGAAGCAAATAATAATAAATTTGAACCTAAAGCAGCAGCAGGAAGGGTAATATTATAATAACCTGTTGTTAAGTTAAAGGTGTCGTTAACTGGAGGATTATCCCAGGCACCCATCCCTGAAGGAAGAGTTGCTCCCTTAAAAACCATGTTTCCTGCTTCAAGAAGATAAGCAACTATAGTTAAATTAGTATAATTTTGTTGAGATAGAGAAGAATTATGGATGATGTATCCAGAAACTTGAATTAAGTCGGTTGTTAAATTAAGATTAGATAAATTAACATAATAAACACCTCCAGAATAATAAGAGCTTATATTATTTAGATTAATTCTTACTGGAAAAGAAGGGACATTATCTGGATAAATCATTATTGAATAATTTCTGTCTGCAGGCAAATAGATACTTGCACTATAAACAGCAGAGTTGAAATTCTCTTTTATTGGATATCCCAATCTTGTATCTTTTATTTGATATCTAAAAGGATAAGAATTTGTCATGAAAGAAATCTGCGTTGCGTTTTTAGTTAAAGAAGAATAATACCAATTTCCATTAAAAGAATTGTAAGAGATCCCTTTTACTATCTCGTTTTGGGTGAAATTTTTATAAGGCTCGCAATTATAGTTATCTATTGTTTGCCAACTGCATTTATATAAAACATATCTTCCAGAAGTATGATTTCCAACAGTAATCATGCTTCCTTGATAACTTTGCATTTTTCCCGGAGGAGAACTAAAAGTTCCCTCATAACTCATTCCCACATAGGTAAAATTAGGATAAAACTTTTTAATTAATTGATGGGAATCAGTATCATTGGTTCCAGAAATAAAAAAATAATCTTGCCCTTGAATTTCTATTTTTTCAATTCCCATTACTTCTGTAAAATTAGAAGGGCCAACATCAATATTGTAAGTGGTATTACAATCTAACTCCTGACCTGCATTAGAAACATAACATCTCTCAACTTGTGTTGAATTTAAAAAATAATAAGAATCTTCTCCAGGATAATTATAATATTCAAAATCAGTTATGTTTGTTATATTTAAATTGCAAATTGAAAAATTTAAAGCAAGAGAGGAATTTAAGACAACTAAGCAATCAGAGCTGTTTATATAAGCCCACCTCTCTAGGCTTCCTGCCTGCGTATCGTTTATTATTTCTAAACCTGTTGAATAATCATTACCTAAAGAATAATTATCTCCATAAATAATATCAGACATAACCACCTGGTCGCCTCTTCCAGATAAATAAAGTGTAACTGCTTCTCTTAAATAAAATGTTGTGTTTCCCAAATTTGAGAATTCTTGATAAGGCAAATTAGGAGAACTTTGACTTATGTATTCTGCCAATTGAGAATTTGAAGAGTTATATTTTATTAAAACTGGCTTAAAAGTAAAATTGGAATTGCCATATAAAGAATCATTCACACTAATATTAAAAGAGCCAGTTGTTAAATTTGAGAGAACAGAATATGTTTTATTTAATGAAGGCCCTCCTCCTGGACCCCCCGCCATATTATAAATTTCTAAACTAACATTGACTCCTCCAAAAGTAGAGCCATTAATATATTTTGTTGTCCCATAAAAATCAAAAGCATCAACTAAAGAAAGGGCTAAAATTAAAATAAAGGCGTAAAATATTAATTTTCCTCTCTTTTTCATGTTTTTCATACGTTTTTCTAATTTTTAAATTTTATTTTTTTTATCGATGATTTTTCTCTATAAATGGATGTTCGTGCCCCTCCTCCAATCTTTCTTCTAAAATTTTAATTTGCTTAATT
>CAYZDX010000082.1:0-2828 GCA_964477565.1 Candidatus Woesearchaeota archaeon
GAATTCCTGGAATCAAGCCAGTTAGGACTCCTAAAAAGATGCCAAGAATTAAAGCAAAAACCAAAATAAAAATTTCAGATAACATTCTCAATTTGAATTTTCTCAGCTTGAATTTGTAATTTATTCTTGTATTCTTCAACTTTCCCTTCTACAGTTATTATTTGATTTTTTTCTAGCTGGCAATTACAAGTTATTGTAATGTTATTATCTAATTTTATTATAGAAAAACTATCATAATTTTTTATTTCAATTATCTTACCTTTTGTAATTACCCTTTCATTTAATTCTAATTCCTTGAGATTAGAAACTATTTTTGGTTTTATTATATTAGAGAGAAATAAAAGAAAAAACACTCCTAAAAAAGATAAGGATAATGAGAGTTTCATAATCCTCATTTTTATATTAGAAAGATTTATAATTTAAATTTTTTTTAAGTTAGTTATGGATATAGAGAAAAGATTTCAACTTGTTAAAAGAAATACCGAGGAAATTTTAACAGAGCAAGAGTTAAAGGAATTGCTGGAAAAAAAGAAAAAGCCAGTTGTTTATTGGGGAACTGCCCCAACAGGAAAACCTCATGTAGGATACTTTTTTCCCATGCTGAAAGTAGCGGACTTATTAAAAGCAGGATTTAAAGTTAAAATCTTACTTGCTGATTTACATGCTGCTTTAGATAATGTTCCTTGGCCAGTCTTAGAAAAAAGATATGAATATTATTCTAAAATTATCCCTCTCTTAATCGAAGCAATAGGAGTTCAAATTAAAGATTTAGAAATTGTTAGGGGGAGTGATTTTCAATTAAAAGCAGAATATATGTATGATGTTTTAAGATTAAGCAGTTTTGTTTCTGTTAGAAATGCGAGAAAAGCTGCTTCTGAAGTTGTTAAACAAGGAAAAAACCCAAAAACATCTGGTTTGATTTATCCACTGATGCAAGTTATCGACGAGATATATTTAAAAGCAGACGCACAACTTGGAGGAACTGACCAAAGAAAAATTATGGTTTTGGCAAGAGAGAATCTACCGAAATTAGGATATAAGGAAAGAGTGGAGATAATAAATCCTTTAATTCCGGGCTTAATTGGAAAGAAAATGTCTTCAAGTATAGAAGAGAGTAAAATAGATTTATTAGATAATGAAGAAGATGTTGAAAGGAAATTAAAAAAAGCAGAAATGGTTATAGGAAACACAAATAATGGGGTTATGGCTTTTTTGAAATATGTAATTTTTACTATAAAAAAAGACAAAAAAGAAAAATTTATTGTTAAAAGAGATAAGAAATATGGAGGAGATGTGGAATATGAAAATTATGAGGAAATTGAAAAAGATTACAAAGAGAAAAAGTTACACCCTTTAGATATAAAAAATGCTGTTGCTAAAGAAATAAACAAATTACTTACAATTTTCAGAAAAAACAAGAAAGTTTTAGAGAAGTTAGCAAGAGAAGCTTATTCAGTATAAAACTCTACTATATCTTTATCTTTCAACTCATGTTTTAATCCAACTTTTTGGTTTGGGAATTTACTCGAAGGCCCTGTAATTCTAACCTCTTTAATTTTAATTCCTTTTTTAAAAATTTTTCCTGCCAACTCCTCAACAGTTGTTCCAGGTTTTAAAATAATCGGCTCCTGACTTGGTTGTTTTCTCGGCTCTTTAGTGTATACTCTTATCACGCCAGAATTCTCAAGTAAAAGAGATTTTAAATCTTCAAGCCCTTCAGAAGTTTTGCAAGAAATTAAACAGCAGGGAAATCTTTTACTTTTTATTCTCGCCTCAAATTTTCTTCTTTCCCCTTGACTTAATAAATCTATTTTATTTATCACAACTATTTTCTTGCCTATTGATTTTTCAAGAAAAGGCAGAGTTTCTTCTAATTCTTCTGGCTTTGTTATTACAACGAGAAGAATATCTGCAGTATTCGCTAAACCTTGCTCAAAGTTTTCATGATTTATTGCCGGCATATCTATAATCTGAAATAAAATATTTTGATAATTCAATACACCCACAACAGGCTCTTTTGTTGTAAACTCATAACTAGCTATAAGAGGTTTTGCATTTGTTAATATAGAAAGTAAAGAAGATTTTCCTGAATTAGTTAAGCCACAAAGAACAACTTGTATTCCTTGTTTTTTAATTCCTTCCTTTTTTCTTATTTTTTTCTTTTTATCTTCTCTCAATAATTTCTCTTTTAATTTTCTATATCTTTGTTTTATATTTGCTCTTAAATTTTCAGCTCCTTTATGCCTTGGCATAAATTTCATCATCTCTTTCAATGCCTCTAACTTCTCTTCGTCTGTTTTTGCTTCTAAATATTTGCTTTGAGCTTTGCTAAATTCAGGAGATACATTAGTTGGCATAATTTTAAAAGAAAAAAGAAATATAAAAATTTATGGAAAAACTTAGAAAAGATTTTTTCGAGAGAAAAGCCGAAATAATTGCGAGGGAGTTGTTGGGGAAGGTTTTAGTTAGGAAATTATTGGAAGAAAAGGAAGAAAAATTGATGAAAGCAAGAATAGTTGAGACAGAAGCTTATTATGATGAAAATGACCCAGCATCTCGAGCATGTAAAAATGGAGATTTAAAAAGAACAATGGAAAGTGAGGCAGGAACGATTTTAGTTTATGGTGTTCATAATAATTGGCTTATTAATTTTGTTACTGGCAAAGAAGGAAAAGCAGAAGCTGTTTTAATTCGCGCAATAGAACCTTTAAATTTTCAAGGAAACACAAAAGGACCTGGCTTGCTTACAAAAGCATTAAGAATAGGAAAAGAGTTTCATAAGAAAAATATTTGTAGTTGTGAAGAGTTATGGTTAGAAGATAATAAAG
>CAYZDX010000083.1:0-2756 GCA_964477565.1 Candidatus Woesearchaeota archaeon
TACAAGCATCCTTTGAATCAAGTTTATCACAAGCAGTTGCTGTCCCTATACATCGGTTGTTCTGCCATTGACAACCTTTCTGATTTTTACAAGCATCCTCTGAATCAAGTTTATCACAAGCAGTTGCTGTCCCTGTACACGATTTAGGACAAGTAACTCCAGAACAATCTATATTATCGCAAGGTTCAAATCCTAAACCCGCTGATTCTAACTCTTTACAAGTTTTTTCCTTGTATCTCTCTGTATCTTTTTTTCCATTAATTTCTACTACTACATTTCTAGCCCTACAACAATAATCATATTCAGCCTGAGTAGTACAAGCATAAACACAAGCCTGCTTAACAGCATCAACATTTACTGGACTAGACATGCCAGAAACCTTGCTCCATAAATTGCTCCAACCAGTTCCAAATCCTAAAGCAAGAACAACTAAAACAATTATTGCTAAAACTATAACAACTAACGTGCCAATAGTAAGTTCAGCCCCTTTTTTATTCATTTTCAAATTTCCTCTTTTATTTTAAAGATTTTTAATCTTTTTAAAGTTTTTGTTATTTTTTTAATGCTCCATAATAAATCTTAAATTTTAGTGAGATAAATATATAATAGATTATAGAAAGCTTTAAAAACTATATTCAGCAAGAGAAGATATGGCTAATGGAATAGAAAGACCACTTGATTTGCTGAATAATAGCAAGGGAAAAGAGATTTTAGTTTACTTGAAGAACGGCAAGCAACTTGTAGGAACTTTGTTAGCTTTTGACATCCATGTGAATGTGGTTTTGGATAATGCAAAAGAAATGGTGAATGGAGAGGTTCTGAGAAAAATAGGTTTGACTTTTTTAAGAGGAGACACAATAATCTTTATTTCCCCAGCATCAACAGCAACTGAAGGAAAATAATGGGAAAATAGTAGGAAAACTTGTTCTGAAAAAATTAAAGAGTTAGAGTTCAATTTTTTTAAAATCTTCAGCAATCTCTACTTTTTTAAATTCTTTTTTTGCTTCATTCAAAAGAATCTTTTCTTTATTTTCATATCTCTGGCTTATGTGGGTTAAGATTAATTTTTTAATTTTTGCTTTTTTTGCTATTTTTCCTGCTTCTTTTGCTGTAAGATGTTTGTATTCTTTTGCAAGTTCTTTTTCATTTTCAGAGTATGTGGACTCACAAATTAACAAATCAGAATCTCTTGCCAATTTAATTGCATTATTATTAAAAGCAGTATCAAAAATAATACTAATTTTCTTGCCTTTTTGTTTATATGTATAATTTTTTGCTTTAATCACTTTTTCATTCCAAATAATATCATTTCCTTTTGCAAGCTCTCCAACCAACTTTCCTTTTAATCCCAATTTTTCAATTTTTTCTTTATTTACTCTAATCTTGTCTTTCTCTTTAAAAGAATATGCGAGGCAAGGAGTACCATGTTGCATTTGTTCAGCTTCAATTATAAACTCCGGAGTTTCAAAAACCTTTCCTTTTGAAATTTCTTTAACTTCAGTTTTTATCTTGCCAACCTTAACAAAAATTTTAAACATCAAGTTAAAAAATTTTCTTGTTCCTTTTGGGCCATAAATATAGAGAGTTTTTGAATAATTGTTGAGCATTAAAGTTTGCAATAAGCCGGGGACGCCTAAAACATGGTCTCCATGCCAATGAGTAATTAACAGGCGGGTTAATTTACAAGGATTTATTTTGGCTTTCCTAAACTGCCTTTGAGTTCCTTCTCCACAATCAAAAAGAATTGCTTCTTGTTTATATCTTAATAAAATAGAACTATGATTTCTTTTGGATGTTGGAACTGCTTGTCCTGTGCCTAAAAAAATAATGGGGATTTTCATTTTTTTTTAATGTAAGAAGAGTTTAAATAAATTTTGAAAAATTTAGGAAAATTTTTAAAATCATTTGTTTTAAGTGTTTTGATGAAAAGAGTTTTAAGTTATCTGGGAATTTTTATTATTGTTAGTTTTAGCTTGTCCAGCCTGCTTATTTTGAAATATCTGAGCTTGACTGGTTATGCAGTTTTTTCACAACAAGGAACTGATTTTAATGATGGAACATATATTAACATAAGTTATAATGGTTCTGATGTAATTTTATATGGACAAAATTTATCAGGAATTTATATAAGTAAGGTATTTGACGCAGGTTATAATGCGAGCTGGAATAATTTAACTTGGAGTGGTCAGATTCGTCCTCCCAAGACATATTACCTAAGTTCTGCATTTCATTTAGGAGAGAATAGAACAGAGGTTTTTGTATTGGATGATTCTTATTATTTAGCTGATATGAAAGATTCTTCTAAAAGATTTTATTTAAATTTTTTAGATAATCTAATTAATAATTCTATTTTAAAGGTATATGCTAAAAAAAATAAGGGAGTAACAATTGGCATTTATGCACAATCAGATGATTCAGGAATTGATCCCTTAGGAGTATTTAGTGTTAATTCGACAACAGGGGATTGGTACAACATATCCCTAGATATTAAAAATCCAACAAATGCTATTTGGCTTGGAGAAGGTACTGGAAGTGGGACAGACCCTAAGGACGAGTTTGATTATATTTATGCAGAAATTCCAGAGACTAATCTAACTTTTCAAGTAAGGAATTGTAGTTTAGCTGATTGTAGTGACGCGAATTTTTTTTCAACAGATTTAAGTAACTTAAATTTAAAAGGAAGATATTTTCAATATAAAGTTGTTTTTGAATCTCAAGACACTTCCTTAACTCCTTCATTAAAAAGTGTGGAAATT
>CAYZDX010000084.1:0-2743 GCA_964477565.1 Candidatus Woesearchaeota archaeon
CATATAAATCTTTATTTGTTTCTAATTGTTTAGTTTTTTCTAATTCCTGTTTTGTGTCTTCTTCCTCTACTCTTACAATTTTCCAATTTATTGAAATAATTACCGCTCCCGCTATTATTATCGCTATTACTCCCAAAATTGCCATTATAGGTAATGCTGGACTTCCTTGTTTTTGAAAATATAATATAATTTTTGTTGGAGTTGTTGAAACTTGATAACAATTCCAACCCACATAATTACATACTGCATTTACTTCATTTTGTATTTTTTCTGCATCTGGTTTATTTCCTGATGGATTATATAAATCTAAACTAATTTCTATATAACTTTTTTCTTTTTTTGGTTCTGGTTTTGATTTTTTAATAATATCATCTTCATTAATATTGATCCCACTCCAACCATATTCATTCATATATATAGGTATATCCTCACTCAAATAATCTACTTTTTTATTACCATATTCATATACTCTAATTCTGCAAGTATATTGCCCTGTTGGACACATTTTAACTTTTGCCTCACCATTAGTAATTGGGAATATTCCGCATTTATCCACTATAACCAATCCTTTTTTAATAGGTATTCCACTTACATAAACCCTTAAATTCCATTCTCTTATGTATTTAGTCATAATTAATATTCATTTAGTTTAATAAATTTGTCTTTCTCTAGTTTCTTACCAAAAAAGAAGCCCAATACACCGCTTAAACCCGCCAAACTTGATAAAAATAATTGCCCATCAATTCCCACATATAAAGCCACCACTTCCAAAATTGTTATACAAACAACAACCAAACTACATAAAAAAGTTTCATCTCTCATAGTTTTTCAAATTTCGCAAGTAAATTTCTTTTTTTAAGTACTTTGATAAATTTCCTCATTAAACAGGTTTCTTCCTCAATAAAACCCTGTTTAAATGCCTCTTCCTCTGTTAATTCAATTTCTTTTATTCCCTTTGGTGTGTGAAGTTGTATTTTCATAATTAAGATATTCTTGTTAAAAAGAATGCTGAAAATTCTAAAAAATAACCTGATGAAGAAGCATTTTTATCTTTCGCAATAAATTTTAATGTCTTTATACCATCGGAAGATATATTAATATTGCTTTGTGTTGCTATTTGATTTCTTGTAGTTGAAGATGCATACATATCAACAGACATTATTTCGGTATCATCTATTTTAATACTGCATATTCCTCCATCTGAATTTTTTATATAAACTAAATGTGCTTTATATGTTCCTTTTGCAAGTAAAATTTTATAATCGATTTCGTCATTTATTGTTTTTGATGTGTTTCTAATCTTTATGTCAAAATATTGATTATAATCTGTTGAAAATACCCAAGTTCCTTGAATAATTTGATGGTATGGTATTACAAAAATATTTAACATTTGAAAACCTACTCCTGAAATATCACTTTGAGAATGGGGAGTTGAAACATCTACTAATTGACTATGCCGAGTTGTAATTCTGTATATTCTCATATTTTAATGATTTGCTATTAAACAAACAATTTCATTTGCCGATATGTTATTACTACTATCTAAATTTTTAACTACTAACCACCGATATAAAATATTGTCTTTCGGTTCAATTTCTAATGCTGATGATGGTAATAAAAAAAATGTTTCAGTTCCGCCCTGAATGTTATTACTTCCATCATAAGAAGCATCTAAAACAACCTGAATTGTGCAATTTTCGTTTTTATTCTGTATTATTAGATGATTAAATGGTGCATATTCGGTAATATCTGTATCTAATGGTTTAATTATCGTGCAATTTCCCGCATTTATATCATTTGTATTTTTATATTCCTTTTTAAAAACTTTCTTTCCAAAAATATTCCTATCAAAAGTAAAGCCCACCATAATTATAAAAGAAAGGTTTCTTTATATAAAGAAACCTTTCTTTGAATGGTTTTCCATAACTGATTAGAAAACCATAATTTAATATAAAACTTTATATAAAAAACTAAAAAATTAAAAAAACTATTCTTTTTCTTCCTGTTCTTCCTGTTCTTCTTCATCTCTCATATTAAGAGGTATCATCTTCAATAGAAATAACTATTGCTCCGCCTCCAAATTCCGCCGAATTTACATTACTTGGTATTGTATATCCTGTTCCCAATTCCACCCACTGCCCCGCTGTTGCTGTTATATCCGTGCTAAATCCCAAATCGGAAGCCGTTAATGGTCTATATGTGCCATCTTCCCAAAAAGGAATTTTTATTACACAATCGGAAGCATCTAATCCATCGGTTGCATCTGCTTTAAAGAATACTCTTACTACATCACCACCTCTCATTTTTAAAGGATGTTTAGGTATTTTTAACTGCTTATCTATTGTTTTATTTGCCAAAACACCGTCTGGTGAACCACCCGCATTAATTTCACTATCGCTTCTGTGTCTCAAAAGAATTTTTTGTTCTCCCGCTCTTTCTACTACAACCTTAACCAATCCCGGTTCGTTTGCTGATGCCATATATATATACGGATTTTAAATATATAAAAAGAAAATAAAAAAGAAAAATTACTTATTTTTTAATATATCATCTGTAAGTTTTTTTAAATCATTCACTTTCAGTAAATCGTTAATTTTCTTTAAAGTTTCTGTAAGTTCTCTTTCTGTTTTTTCTATACCTATAAGATTTAATGCGAGTTCATTTATTAAGTTGTGCTTTTCTTCCGCCGGTATTTGATTAAATGCCTTAACTATTCTCTGTATTCTTTTTTTGCTAATTTCCT
>CAYZDX010000085.1:0-2670 GCA_964477565.1 Candidatus Woesearchaeota archaeon
TAAATTTTTCTTTAGAAAATAGGAATTCTTTCTGCCAACTGATAACTTTACAAAACCTCCGTTAGAACCCCTATCTTAAAAGTAAAGTTTGGATTAAACAGAAAAGTTAAAGAAATTATAAAGACCCAGCTCTAAATAGGAAAAAATTTTAGGACTCACACGGGCTTTCATACCAACGAATTTTCTTTCAAGGCCTCTCTTAATTTTTCTGCACCATCCTCACAACAAATTCTCGCTAACTTGCCTCTCCAAACCCTCCCCTTCTTATATGGGCAAAATTCTTCACTATCACATAAAATTTCCAATTCTCTTGTCAAAGAATTATAATCTTTTCTTGCTTTCTTGCATAAATCTGCCCTATAATTCATTATTTCTCGCATAAATAAAAAAGAATAATATTTATAAAAATCTTTCTCCTTTATAAAATATGGGAAAAGAGGAATTTAGGGAGTTAAGCAATATTGAAATTAAAAAACTAGTTGAAAATTATCTTAAAAAGAAAGTTTGGAAAGTAAAGGAAAACTCTAACCAGAGATATTCTTATTCTTCTATTTCTTGGAGATTATCTGGAGAAATTATGACCAAATATGTTTTGAATGAAATTTATCCAAAAAAAATTTCTTCTGCTCATAAAAATGGGGACTTACATATTCATAATTTATATATGGGAATTTGTGGTTATTGTTGCGGTTGGAGTACAAAAGAATTGTTGATGAGAGGAGTTGGGGTGCCTTTTCAAGTTGGTTGTAAGCCAGCAAAACATTTTGATTCTGCTTTAAATCAAATTTCTAATTTTTTAGGAATAGTTAGTAATGAGTGGGCAGGAGCTCAAGCTTTAAATTCTCTTGATATCTTTCTTGCTCCATTTATTAGAAAAGACAAATTAAGCTATAAAGAAGTTAAACAAAAATTACAAGGTTTTATTTACACATGCAACTTACCAAATAGGTGGGGGGGCCAGACACCTTTTATAAACATAACCTTTGATTTAAAAGTTCCAGATGATTTAAAAAACGAACAAGTTATTATAGGAGGCAAACTTCAAAAAGAAAAGTATGGAGAATTTCAAAAAGAAGCGGATATGATTAATAAAGCCTTTATTGAAGTTATGTTAGAAGGAGACAGTAATGAAAGAGCTTTTACTTTTCCTATTCCTACTTATAACATAACAAAAGATTTTAACTGGGACTCTGAAATTTCTAATTTAATCTTCAAGATGACTGCAAAATATGGTACGCCATATTTCCAAAATTTTATTAATTCTGATTTAGACCCTCATGCAATAAGAGCAATGTGTTGCCATTTAAGGTTAAATTTAGAAGAATTGGGGAGGAGGGTTGGGGGTTATTTTGGATATGCAGACAAAACAGGAAGTATAGGGGTAGTTACAATAAATATGCCAAGAATCGGATATACATCAAAAAATGAAAAAGAATTTTTTAAGAAGTTAGAAAAGCTAATGAATCTCGCAAAGGAAAGTTTAGAAATTAAAAGAAAAATTATTAATGAAAATATTTCTAAAGGGTTATTGCCCTTTACAGAAAAATATCTAGGAACTTTAAAATTTCATTTTTCTACCATCGGCTTGATAGGAATGCATGAAGCCTGCCTCAACTTTTTAGACAAAGGAATAGAAAGCAAGGAAGGGAAAGAGTTTGCTATTAAAGTTTTGAAGTTTATGAGAGAAAAATTAATTGCTTTCCAAAAAGAAACAGGTCATATTTATAATCTTGAGGCAACTCCAGCAGAATCTTGTGGTTATAGATTAGCCAAGATGGACAAAAAGAAATTTCCTAAGATAAAAACCTCGGGAAAAAAAGAGCAGTACTATACTAATTCAACCCTCCTGCCCGTTAATTATACTTCTAATCTGTTTGAAGCATTAGAGCATCAAAAAAACTTGCAAAAATTATATAATGGAGGTACAGTTTTTCATGCTTTTTTAGGCGAAAGAATAAAAGAGAAAGAAGCAAAATTACTTGTAAAGAAAATATTAACCAATTATGATTTACCTTATATCACCTTAACTCCCACTTTTTCTATTTGCGAGGAACATGGTTATATAAAGGGAGAAAAAGAAAAATGCCCTTTTTGTGGTAAAAATACAGAGATTTATAGTAGGATTGTTGGATATCTCACTCCAACACAAAACTGGAACAAAGGAAAGCAAGAAGAATTCAGACAGAGAAAAGAATATGAAATAGGATAAAAGCAGAAAATCAAAAAATTAAGAAACTTAACTAAAACTCCATCTGTATCCTTAATTCTCCTAAAGCCCAAGTAAACTTAGAAATCATCATCAAATGTCTGGCGATACTTCTACTTTCCCCTGTTTGCCTCTTAAATTTATAGTGTTCTTTATAAATTCTCTTGTCGTTTTCACCAAACTCTATTGCCTTCTCTCTTGTAAATTTGTAAAACAATTCATAATAAATTTCAAAATGTTCTTTTACTTTTTTAGCAAGGGGCAAAACTTCTTTTGGAGATTTTTTAGTTACTGCTAAATGCTTTCCTATATACTTAAATTCGTCTCCCAATAATTCGAGAAGATAGAGAGTTGAAAATAATAAAGTTCTCTTTTTTTCAGAAAATGAGGTATAAATTTTATTTAAAATTCTGGCACAATAATCCACAAATCTATCTACATTTAAATCAATTGTGTGCAAGTCT
>CAYZDX010000086.1:0-2660 GCA_964477565.1 Candidatus Woesearchaeota archaeon
TTGGGAGAGTGAAAAAGGAGCTAAAGTTTCTGGTATTGTTTTAGGTATTTTGGTTGTTTTGATTGTGATAGTGTTTGTAATTATAAAAATTAAAAAATTTAAAATATGAATCTTATATTATTTCTTATGGATTGAAAAAGGATAACTTCAATCAAATTTGAAGTTTTCGAGGTATTTATAAAGTGCTCTTTTATAAATAAATTATGGAAGAAGATAAATTTGTATTATTTGGTTTAGATGATGAGAGGGCTGGAAGTGTAGCTGAAGTTTTAAAAAGCAAAACTTGTAAAAAAATTCTTGATTTTTTAGCTGAGGTTAGGGAAGCAAGTGAGCAGGATATTGCAAAAGAATTAAAGATTCCAATTAATACTGTTGAGTATAACTTAAAAAAATTAATCAATGCAGGACTTGTGGATAAGAGTAAGAATTTTTTCTGGAGTGTTAAGGGCAAGAAAATACCAATGTATAAACTAGCTAGAAAACATATTGTAATAAGTCACAAAAAACTATCTCTCAGTTCTTTAAAAACAATCCTTCCTATAATATTAGTTGCAGTCGCATTATTAGCTATAATATTCTTAATATACCCTGAATATGAAAGAATAACACAAAAGGATCAGACAGGAGTTGATGATTCTTTGTTAAAGCAATTTTCAAGTTATGAGGAATTAAAAGAGTTTTTAAATAAAAGTTCAACTTACAATCCTTATTATAATTATGATTTAGAAAAGAGTTTTTCAACAGTTCCGACAACTCCAGCAGCTGGTGCAGCTGGATCATCAGAGGTAGCTACTGATTTTTCAACAACAAACATACAAGTTGAAGGTGTTGATGAAGCAGATATTGTAAAAAATGATGGAAAATATATATATGTTGTTTCCGGAAATAAGGTTGTTATAGTAGATGCTTATCCTGCTGAAGATATGGAAATTTTAAGTGAAATCAATTTAAGCCAGAATGTTCAGGAGATTTTTATTAATGATGATAAGTTAATAGTGTTTGTTAATGGATATTCAACTCGAAAAAGCCGGGTTTATATTTATGATGTTTCAGACAGAGCAGATCCAGAATTAGAAAATGAGATTGAATCAGACGGAAGTTATATTGATTCAAGAATGATTGGAGATTATGTTTACACTATTTCAACAAAATACATAAACATAAGGAATCCGATGCCTCCTATTTATATATTAAATGGCGTTGAAAGAGAGGTTTCAGCAAAAGATGTTTATTATTGGGATTATCCAGACTCAGGTTATGTTTTCACTTCAATTCTGGCTATAAATGTTAAAGATGGTGATTTTAACAGCAAGGTTTATTTAACAGGAAGCTCAAGGACATTGTTTGTTTCTCAGAATAATATTTATTTAACTTATAAAAAAACAATAAGTTATGAAGAAAGAGTAAACAGAATTATTGAAGAAGTCTGCTTGCCTTTACTCCCAGAAAAATACAACGATGAGTTAGAGGAAATTATGAATTCAGATAATCCTTCTTATCAAAAGATGAATGATTTACAGAAAATATTTACTTCTTACTCCAACTCTTTAACAGGAGAGGAAAAAGCAGATTTTGACAAAGAGTTAATGGAAGCTTTAGATGAATTAGAAGCTAAGATACAAAAAGAAATAGAAAAAACAGTTGTTCATAAAATTAATATCAAGAATGATAATATTGAATATAAAGGGGTTGGGGAGGTTCCAGGACATGTTTTGAATCAGTTTTCAATGGACGAATATGATGGTTATTTTAGAATTGCAACCACAACAGGCAATTTCTGGCAGGGTTCTTCTATGAATAATTTGTATGTTTTAGACGAGAATTTGGATATTGTTGGAAAAGTAGAAGATTTAGCAAAAGGCGAGAAGATTTACTCTGTTAGGTTTATGGGAAAAAGAGCATACATTGTGACTTTTAAGAAAGTTGACCCCTTGTTTGTTATAGATTTATCTAATCCTAAAAAGCCAGAAGTTTTAGGGTATTTGAAAATAACAGGATATTCTGATTATTTGCATCCTTATGACGAGAATCATATTATTGGTATTGGTAAAGAAACAGTTGCTGCGAGTGATGAAGATATAGCAAGAAGGAACTTACAATTTGCATGGTATCAAGGCATTAAGATAAGCTTATTTGATGTAAGTGATGTTGAAAATCCAACAGAGGTCGCTAAAATAGAAATAGGAGACAGGGGAACAGAAAGTGCAGCTTTGCATGATCATAAGGCATTTTTATTTGATAAAAAAAGGAACCTTTTAGTTATTCCAATAAATTTGGCTGAAATAAATGAGAGCAAGTATAAAGGAGATCTTCCTCCTAATGCTTATGGTCAGCATGTATGGCAAGGAGCTTATGTTTTAAATATTAGTTTAGAAGGAATAAGTGTGAGGGGAAAAATAACTCACGATGATTCTGGAACAGATACTGGAAGCTATTATTACGGAGGCAAATATCAAATTCAAAGGAGCTTGTATATGGATGATGTTCTTTATACAATTTCACAAGGAAAGATAAAAGCAAACAATCTTTATACAGTAGAAAAAATTAATTCTGTTGAGTTGCAGGAGATAAAAAAACATTATTGAAATCTTTAATAATTCAAGAACTACTTTTTGATTTTATTTCTTATTAATTTTTATCAAGACTATAACCAAAACCAA
>CAYZDX010000087.1:0-2639 GCA_964477565.1 Candidatus Woesearchaeota archaeon
TTTTAAATTTTGAGAAATTACTTAAAAAATTAAAAAAAATTGATAAAAGAATTGAAATTAAGTATACTGTTTTTAAAGATTTAAGAGAGAGGGGCTATATTGTAAAAACTGCCCTAAAATTTGGAGCAGAATTTAGGGTGTATGATAAAGGAATTAAACCAGGAGAAGATCATGCAAAATGGATTTTGTATCCTGTTAGAGAACAGGAGGTTTTGACATGGCATGATTTCTCAGCTAAAAATAGGGTAGCTCATTCAACTAAAAAAAATTTATTAATTGGAATAGTTGATGAAGAAAATGATGTAACTTATTATGAAATAAAGTGGATAAAACCATAAAATGTTAAGTGATATCTTGCTCTTCATAAATTTTTCCTTGCTTCTTGCATTTTCAGCTTTTTTACTTGTAAAAAGTTTAAGCAAAATAGCCAATTTCCTAAGGATTTCTGAATTCACCGCAGCATTTATAATAATGGCTTTAGCTACTTCTATTCCCGAATTATTTGTAGGCATTTCCTCAGCTTTATCTAAGGTACCTCAATTAAGTATGGGAAACATTATAGGAGCAAACATAATTGACATCACTCTTGTAACAGGAATAATAATTCTAGTAAGTAAAAATATTAAATTCGAATCAAAAAGAATAGGAAAAGATATGTTCTTTATGTTAGGAGCAATATCCCTCCTAATAATTCTCTATGTAATTAATGAAAGTTTATCAAGAATAGACGGCTTAATTTTACTTTCTCTTTTTGGCTTTAATATGTATAGGGAATTTAAAAGAAAAAAAGAGTATCCCACAAAACTTAAAGGAAAAGTTGGCAGATTTACAATCGTTCTAAATGTTTTTCTTTTTATATTCTCCATTCTTGTCCTCCTTGTTTCTTCAAATTATGTTGTAAAGTACGCCTCTAATCTTGCTTATGAATTAAATTTTCCTAAAATTGTTATTGGTTTATTTTTATTGGCAATAGCAACAACACTTCCTGAACTTGCTTTCGGATTATCAGCAAGCAGACTAAAACATAAAGAGATGGCAATTGGCGACCAGCTTGGAACAATAATAACAAACTCAACATTAATCTTAGGAGTAGTATCATTAATTCATCCTATAAAAGTTGAATTTGCTCCTTTTTTTGTTTCAGCAATATTTATGTTAGTTTCCTCCTTAATTTTAATCACCTTTATAAAAAGTGGGAGGAAATTAGAAACAACAGAGGGCATAAGTCTAATTTTTATGTATATCCTCTTTGTTATAATTGAATTTTTTACAAAACCCCAGATTTAATAAAATTTTATTAAAAAATCTATTTAAAAAAACTAAGATAAATTTATAATCTATAAAAATTTTAGTAAAAATATGAATAACATAAACTCAACAAAAGAAAGAATATTAGAAGTAATAAGAAGAAAAGGTCCCTGCCTTCCAATTCATATATCCTCTGAAATCAAACTTGAAATGCTCTTTGTTTCTGCATTCCTTTCGGAACTTGCTGCAGAAAAAAAAATAAGGATAAGTAATATGAAGGTTGGAGGGTCTCCTATTTATTATCTTCCAGAACAAAAAAACCAACTTGAAAATTTTTCTAAACATCTGCCACAAAAAGAGAAAGAAGCTTTTTTATTATTAAAAGAAAAAAGAATTCTCCTCGATGAAAAACAAGAGCCAGCAATAAGGGTTGCTTTGAGGAACATAAAAGATTTTGCTGTGCCCTTTAATCTGAATCTTGGAGAAGGGAGAAAGCTTTATTGGAGATTTTATAATGTGGGTGAAGAAGAAATAAGAAATTTTTTAGAAAAAAAAGAATCTAAAAAACATACTCCAATAGTAAAAGAAGAACTAAAAAAAGAGATAACAAAAGGAAAAAAAGAAAAACCAATTCTCGAATTAAAAGAAAAAATAGAATTAAAAAAATCAAAAAAGAAAGAAAAATCAGATTTTGTTAATAATGTACTTTCTTTACTTAAAAAAGAGGGCATAGAAATAGTAGAGGAAAAAACATATAAGAAAAAAGAATATGAGGCAGTTATAAAAATCAATTCACAACTTGGAGTAATTCCTTTCTTTCTTATAGCAAAAGACAAAAAAAGAATAACAGAAAATGACTTAACCCTTACTTTACAAAAAGCTCAAACTTTAAAAATGCCCGCCCTTTTCCTATCCCCTGGAGAGCTGAATAAAAAAGCTGCCCAATATCTTGAACAATATTCTGGCCTGCTTAAATTTAAAAAATTTAATTTTAAAAGTTTTTAAATTCCATATTTAAAAAACAATAAACTTTAAATATACCACATTTACCTTGTATAATATGGGACGTATCAAGTCTACATTGATTAAAAGAACTGCAGAGAATTTAATAAAGGAAAATATAGAATTTAGTGATAATTTTGAAAAAAATAAAAAATTATTGGGGGATACAATGCCAAGCAAAAAAATAAGAAACATGGTTGCAGGATATATAACAAGATTAAAGAAAAAAGGATATTCTAAGCAAGAGCTTAGATAACTAAATAAACTTTGAGGAGGTAAAATGGCTGAAAAAGAAGAGACAAAGCAAAATGAAAACGTTGTTTTTATTGGGACAAAGCCTTTTATGAACTATGTAACAGGTGTAGTAATGCAGTTTACAAAGCAAGGCA
>CAYZDX010000088.1:0-2588 GCA_964477565.1 Candidatus Woesearchaeota archaeon
AGCATTACAGGATACTTATAGATTTGATTTTAACTTGACACAAAAAAAAGCCTGGCTTTTATCTACTTTCTTGCCTTTATTTGTTTTTATTTTTATAAGAATTTTTAATTTGGCAGGGTTTGTCAAAATTTTGAGTTTAGGGGGAGCTATTAGTGGAGGTTTGTTATCTATTGCTATACTTTTAATACATGAACATTTGCGAGATAAAAAGTTAGAGAGAAGGCCGGAATTTAGGATTTCTCTTCCTTTAATGCTAAAAATTTTGTTTATTCTCTTATTCCTTGTTGGAATTTTTTATGAGTTTCTTTAGTTTTTGTAATTGAATATAACTTCAACTTCATTTGAAGTTATCGAGAGATTTATAAATAAAGTATCTCTTTTTTTTGCATGGAAGAAAAGTATATCTTAGTACCATTAGATGATGAAAGAACTCAAGAGTTAGCAAGTGTTTTAGGAAATAAAACATGCAAAAAAATTTTAAATTTATTGATTGAAAAAGCAGCCTCTGAAACTGAAATATCTAAATCTCTTTCCTTACCTCTAAATACTATCGATTATAATATTAAAAAATTAATTAAAGTTGGGTTAATTGAAGAAAAAAAACATTTATGGAGTTCTCGAGGGAAAAGAGTTCCCTTTTACAAAGTTTCAAATAAACTTATCATAATTTCTCCTAAAAAAACATATCTAAGCAGATTAAAATCTACCCTGCCCATTATCATAATTTCTTCTATTTTCACTGCTTTCATATTATGGTATTTCAAAGCAAGGAGTTTTATTCAAAGCCCCATCACAAAAACTGAGGAAACTCTTATCATTGGAGCAAGAGAAATTGGATACTTTCCTAATATTTTTATAAAAAACCTTATTGTGTGGTTCTTATCAACAATGTGGATAATAATTATCCTATACATTTTACTAAATTTAAAATCAAATAGGAGGTAAAAATGGAAACTGGAGTCAAAATAACTTTAATAATTGTTGGAACAGTAATTCTTTTAGCTTTATTGGGAACAGGGATTTATTTCCAAATAAAACCAACACAAACAGTTAATGTAGAGGGAATAAGCCAATTTAAAGCAATTCCTGACAAAGTTGTTATTTATTTTAATGTACAAACAGAAGGAAATACAAGCAAAGAAGCCAAAGATAAAAATGCAGAAATTGTTGATAAAGCCATAACCAATTTAATAAAAGAAGGATTTGAAAGAAAAGAGATAACAACTGAAAATTTCAACATTTATCCAAGATATAGCTGGGAAAACGGAAAAAGAAAACTTATAGGTTACCAAGCATCTCACACACTGAAAGTAATTTTCTCCACAGACAACATTGATTTAATTGGCAAAGCAATTGATGCAGCAGTCAATGCAGGGGCTGGAATTTCCTATATAAACTTTGAACTCTCAACTGAAAAACAGAACGAATACAAAGCCCTAGCTTTAAAACAAGCTACAGAAGATGCAAGGATAAAAGCTGAATCAATTGCAGAGGGCTTAGGAAAAAAAATAGGGAGAGTTGTATCTGTTTCAAGCCAAGAATTTAACTATCATCCGTGGAGGTTATATGAATCAACGATTAAAGCAAGTGCAGAAGAAGTAAAACAAGCAGTTACAAATATACAACCAGGTGAAAGAGAAATAAGTGCAAGAGTTAGTGTTATTTATGCCTTAATGTAGTTTAAATTTATTTAAATTTTTTATTTTTATTTTATCTTTTTTATTAAATAAATTTAAAAATGTTTTAAAAATAAGAAAAGTATGGGAAATATTCCAGAAAATTTAAATCAAAAGCATTCACTTCTTTCAATATTTCAAGATATTCCTATTGGAAGCACGAGTGAAGAAAAAAGAAGGGCAATTAAACCTTATTATGGTTTTCCAGTATTAATTAAACTATATAATAGAGATTATTATCAATCAGGTATTATCTCTCCTGGAGAACAAGAAAAATTTCATTTTAAAAGATTCAGTGGAATATCAGAAGAAATACCTATAAATAATTTAGAAAGTTTAATGGTTCATCCCAAATTATCAAAAAGAGATAAAGCTCGCATTTAAAATATCTCCTTTTATTGTGCTTTTTCTACTTCAACCTTTTTTCTAAAATCTCTCTTGCAAGTTTAAAATCAGCTTTTCTGTCTATTTTTCAATTTTTTAATAAACAACTTTTCTATGTCCTATTTTTAGAACGAGAATAACAAGCTTTGATTGTCTAATCTGGTAAATAGCTCGATATTTGCCTATTCTTAAACTCCATAATCCCGCTAATTTGCCTACCAACGGTTTTCCTAGTTCTGGATTATTCCTAAGCTGTTCTAGTTTTTTTAAGATTATTCTTCTCTCAAGCTTGTCTAATTTTTTCAAAAAAAGTTCTGGTTTCTTTTTCAAGAAAACTTTATACATTTTATATGAGTTCTCTTTTTATCACAGATAGTTCCCTTCCGAGATTTCCCTTTTCTACCTCTTCTAAAGCTTCTGCTATATCTTTTAGTGTTTCAGGATCAGACAGGATCTCAATTGTTTCTCTTAGACTTTCTTCATCTACCTTGATATTTTTGCATTCCTCTACCAATCTCCTAACTACTT
>CAYZDX010000089.1:0-2574 GCA_964477565.1 Candidatus Woesearchaeota archaeon
ATATGTCTGAAAAAGTGAATTTTACAGTTGAAGCTCCTCCTAATATAACTCTCGACTATCCTTCTCCAGATTATAGAACAAACAGCTCAGACATAACTTTCTTGTATACGCCGAGAGATATCTATGGTATTATTGAATGTAGGCTTTATATTGACGGTCAACTTAATGCTACAGATACAGATATAGAAGCAAATCAACAAAATTCATTTCCAGTTTATGGAATTGCAGAAGGGCAGCATAATTGGACAGTTAATTGTACAGACGCAGACTATAATACTGCCCAACCAGAAGTTAATATATTCTACATAGACCAAACCCCCCCAGATGTTATCTTACTTGCGCCGAAAAATGATTCTGGAATAGATTATAATGAAGATAAAGTGTGGTTTACATGGAAAGCAGTAGACCTTTTAGATAATGCTTTACAATGTAATTTGACAGTTGATGGAGTAGTTGAAAAACCAAATATTTGGATGACTAGTGGAATATCAGAGTCAAAATCTTTACAAACATCTTATCTTGGTTTAGGCCTTCATTACTGGAATGTAACCTGCTGGGATAGGGTTGGAAATACAAACACAAGCGAGACAAGGGTTTTCAACTTAACTTATCCTGATTTTATGTTGAATTTGACTAGCATTAAGTTTAATGCAACACAGCCAAAAGAAAATGAAACTGTTTTAGTAAATGTAACAGTATATAATCTTGGAGGGGCAGATTCATATAATGTTGAAGTAGACCTTTATAAAGGAGACCCAGATTCTGGAGGACAGCAGATTGGACAAGAAATAATAAACATCTCAAAATATTCAAGTAAAACAATAAATTTCACTTGGCAGGCAACAATAGGACCATCTTCGATTTATGCTATTGTAGACCCCCCAACTTCAACTAACGGAAGTTTTGATGAATGGAATGAAACAAACAATAAAATTAGTAAAAATATAAGTGTTGGAGCTTGGGAAATTTTTTACGGCAATATTTTATCAACTTCAAAAAAAGCACTTGAAAATAATGATTCTTTTGGGCTGTTAAGATGGTCAGCAGATTTCAAATCAGGAAATATTTATGTTGTTGATTATAATTCAAATATAAATTGGAACCAATTAAAAGCGATTGGAAAAAACACTACAGAAGGAGATTCTTCAAATGATTTTTCTGAAATTGATTCTGTTTTAGGAATGACAAATTTTAATGATTCTGTTTCAAGAATATTTTCTAATAATCAACAACCCAAAAAAGTGAAAGATTTTTTTATTTATCAAAAAACTATAGAAGATGTTCCAATAATAAATTCAACAAACAACACAAATTTTGTTACTGGAATCTTATGGGATTCTTC
The DNA here is from genome assembly GCA_964477565.1 of Candidatus Woesearchaeota archaeon. Classification (GTDB taxonomy): domain Archaea; phylum Nanobdellota; class Nanobdellia; order Pacearchaeales; family GW2011-AR1; genus CAYZDX01. The sequence goes on from CAYZDX010000089.1 coordinate 1,343, forward strand.
TGATGACACTAATGAAGAATATGACTCAAATGAAAAAGAAGATTTAATCTTCATAACTGAAATTAACAAGAATAAAAGAGGGGCTTATGGAACTTATGATTATGAAATAAGAGTTCCGGCAAAATTAAGAGAATATAAGCAAGATGATTTAAGCCATATTGTTTTTTATGTTGAGATTGATTAAATGTGAAGAAAATTTAAAAACCAAGGTACTTAAAATATGTTTTGAAGATTAGATACTTATAGCTTTATGAATGAAATGTAAGATTAAGATATCTTCTAGCAGTTTATAAATTCAAAAGCAAATTTATGATGTCAATTAGCTTCAAATTTAATTTCACTATTTTTATATTAAGAGAAAAACCCTCCTACACCCTCTTTTATCTTTTTAAGAAACAAATCTTTTATTTTTATTATTGTAGTTTTCTTTCCCAAATAATTTTTTTATCTAAACTGTAGTCTCCTAATTCTTTTAATCCATTAAATTGCTCCTCACTAATTCTGACATATTTTATTTTAAAGCCATATTTTTTTTCTATTTCATTTTTTATTCTTTCTATTCTATTTAAAGGATAATAGTCACCTACAACCAAGATTCTTGCTTCTTTAGCTCCTTTAGATTCTAAAACAACTTTTTTAACACTTGGATACTCAACCAGTTTTTCTAAAAATTCTTGAAAAGGGTCTTCTTTTTCTTTCCTTAAAAATTTTAATAATGCATTTACCTTTTCTCCTTTTTCTAATTGGTAAAATCTTATCTTTCCTATTATTGTTGTTTTTATAAATTTTTGCGATTCTAATTTTTTTAGTATCCTAAAAGTAGTAGAAATATTAATCCCAGATAATGCAGCGACTTCAGAGAGATAAAATTTTTTTTCAGGATGTTTAATAAAAACTTCTATTATTTTTATTATTTTTTCATCAAACAATTCTTTTAAAATAATTATATCGTCACGTTTCTCCATAATAAATATATCGTCAATAAACTTATAAATCTTTCCATTTTTGAAAAACCTTCCCATTTTTGAAAAACCGAAAAATTTATAAATAAAGATTATTAATTATCACTATAAAAATAAAAAGGAGGTGAAGATATGGAACTAAAAACATTGATATTAATTTCAGTGTTATTTGTTATAATAGCTTCTTTTGGAGTTATGGCAGTAGAGCCTTTCGGAGCTACAGTAACAGAAATTAAGTCAGAAAGAGCTCCACAAGATAATGCAACAGCA
>CAYZDX010000090.1:0-2515 GCA_964477565.1 Candidatus Woesearchaeota archaeon
TCCTTTTTCTCTCTTTCTTTTTTCTTTCTTCTGCTTTTTTATATCCCTCCTCGATTGCTTTTTCCAATTCTGCATCTAATTTTGGCCTTTCTTTTCCTATTACAAATCTTCTCGTACCACCGGTATTAACTTCTTCAGGCATATCTAGTTAATATTATTAAGATTTATAAAACTAACTTTAATAACAAAATTTATTTTAAAAAGTTATAAGTTGATATGACAAAAGTGATTAAGAGAAATAGTTTATAATTAAATCTCCATAAACTTTCCATTTCTTGAAACCTACAAGGTTCAATAACAATTTAAATTCTTTTTGTAAATAAAAGCACTTTGCCTATTTTTCAAAGTTTTGCACTCATAAGATTAGTTAATTTTAACACTTTAAAATTTTAAAGAGGGGAAAAATAAGCTAAACAAAAATTTAAATAGAATTGTTGTTATAGGATTATATGAAAAAAGTAATTTTATTTTTCTTAATCTTTATTATGTCTGGTTTTGTAGATGGCTGTATTAATACGCAAGATGATTTTGCTGTTGAGGTTGTAGTTGAAAATTATAGTTTTCTTCCTTTTTCTTCTGCTCAAAATTATTATTATTTAAATGGAAGCTATATAATCCTATCAGATTATAGCAAAAAAATCGCAGCGAAATTATCAAAAGATAATTATTGTGATGATTGTTTATCAATCAAATTACAAATTCCTGTTCAATTAAAAGTTAGAGAAGTCCCTTACTTAAATATTGTTTCTTCAATTTATAATAAAAAAATAAATTTAAAAGAAGGAGTAACAAATTATAAAGACTGGAGCATATTAAAAACAGAAGATAGTATAGAATTAAAGAAAAATAAGGTAAATATTTTTATTGGGATAGTTAAAAACAAATATGACTTAATAATTGAAATAAATGAAGAATTAAAAAATTGCGAAATATGCGATGGATATTGTATTAGTGGGGGAGGATATAATGTATGTATTCCCAAAAATATTAAAGAGGATATTGAAGGAGTTTTAGTTTTTACAGGATTAATTAAAGATTTTAGGAACATATTCGGGCTTTATAGGATAGCAGGTTATGGAAAAAAATTAATAGAGGATTTGGAACCAGATATAAATCCAAAGAAGATTGATTGGGAAGAAGCAATGAGACAGGAGCTTGTTTTTTTAAATAAAAATAAGGTTATAGATTTAGATAAAGAAGACATAGAGAGGATTGTCAGCTTATCTAAACAAGGGAAAGCGGGAAATTCTAAGATTGTTTATGATAATGGAGAATGGAAGTATTATTATGAACTTGAAAATGTTGAAATATTACCTAAAGAAAATTGTCAAGAATTTTTAAAAACGAATATGCCAAAAAATCCAGTTGATTTTAATGGAGGTATATCTTTATATTATATTGTTCCGCTTTTCATAACTCTTGCTCTTGTTATTTTTATTTTTATACTCATACTAATTGGAAGATTTATAGTTAATAGAAAATTTAAGAAGAAAGAATAATTTTGTTATTTTCTATGTCAAGCTCTTTTCCATTTTTGATTATAAACTCAATTTCTCTTGTTTTTCTAGATTTTAATCTTACATTTTTCACATCTAAAATTTTTCCTTCACCATAGCCAACCAATCCTAAATCAAATTCCTTTATTTTCTCCCCTTCGGAGTACAATAAAAGAGTTGCATTTTCTGATTTTAGTCCAGCATTTCTAACCTCAATTTTAAAATCTAAATATACCCCTTTTTTTGAGGCATCTGCTTTCACAAAATAAAAATCAGGAAGTTCTGGGATAGAATATAATCTTCTTAATTCAGATATTATGTCAGAAGTCATAACCTGATTACATTCAGTAAAATTATACATTACGCTTTTTTTGTTTGGAGAATGCTTAAAACCAAAGACATGTAAAAGCTCATGAAGTTCTATATTAAAATTTTCACATTTATTTTCTTGATAAAGCAATAAGATTTTTCCTCCTTCTATTAAATAAAATTTAGAAGTGTTTATTATTTTTGTTGGGCCACCTTCTCCAGCAATAAAATAATCCCCTTGCATTGGAATCTCAAGATTCTGACAACTCACAACGATGTCTGGATTATTTGAGGGATAGAAATTTATTAGCCCTACTTGTTCTTGTAAATAATTAAAGGCCCGTATCATTCTTAATTTTTTTTCTGCATCACAATCATCAGATATAGAATAACTTATGTTTCTATTTATAAATCTCATATTGGGATAAAATTGTAAATCTCCATTATAACTAAAAGTATTATTTCCCAAAACCTTTAATGAGAAATTTAAGGGCGTATTTGATTTTTTATAATCTTCATATAACTCTTCATAATTAATATATAATAAATAGGCAGCTACAAAAATTAATAAGATAAGAATTGAAATTAACAATCCTTCTAAACTTCCTCTTTTTTTCATGATAATTTTAAGAGAGGAAAGTTTAAAAATTCTATGTTATGCTCGCAACTCGGAATTTTTGCCTTCGCTTAACATTGCATTAAAAATCAAT